>JBDSIW010000450.1:0-8227 GCA_039917795.1 Verrucomicrobiota bacterium
GACCGCAAGGCATCTGGCTGGGGCTTTTCCTCGTGCTCATGCCGCTGGCCATGACCATGGCGTTAATCTGGAAAATCAAGGAAGTCGTCTTCTCGAGTATTCTGGAAACCGACCGCTAAAATTTCCCAGAGCGCTCCCGCACGTCAGAAATTCCCAATTGAAATTTTTTTGCGCGATGAAATTGGTATTTGCCCGAGACCAACGCGGTGTTCGTTCCCAATTCTACCCCAGCAAAAGTCTCCACGAACCGCATCAACGCCGGGCTTGGCGTGCCGCGCCGGGTCGCGTCCCACACAACGAGGCACCTTCGGTTGGTGGCCGAATACAACTTCGCCAGTTCAGGAGTCAGGACATTGAGCTCGGGAAATAACATCCGAAGATTCCCCCCGACCCACTTATTTTCCGCGACGACGAGCGATCCAGGCAAAATAAATTCCGCGAGTTGGAATTTCAGCTGCCGGTAAGGCGCGTTGAGCAATTGGGTGCGCCGGAGTTTTTCCGCCAAATGAATTCGTGTGGGAATGACAATCAGGATCGTCGCCGCCACCACGACACCGAGAGTCAGAATTCCTTTGGCGCGGCGTTTATTTATTTGGTCCTGAACCAGTGAAAAAAGCAGGATGGGCAGGGAAATAAAAATGGGCTCGAACCAACGGTCTTTGAACCCGGTCATTTGGAACGACAGAATCACCAAAACCAAACCCGCTAGAATGAACCCGTATTTACGGAGGAAGAGCGCGACGAATTCGTTTTTTGCCAGGGCGGATTTGTTGAAAATGCCGTCGCGGAAAAAAGCCGCGAAGATAAGCACGATGGGTCCAATGTGGAAAAGCACCGCGACAACCAGGTTGGCCAGTCCCGTCCCAATGTTTGCGATAAACGTGTGATTGACCTGTTGCCGGAATTTATAAGTCGTGGTCGCGAGCAACTCGCGGTGATTCAATGCCCAGAATAAATGCGGCGACAAAATCAAAACGCAGACACCAAGAGAAACAAGCATTCGCCGGTTCAAAATTACGGATCGGAATCGCGACAGGCTGGTCGCTGCCACGATCAGGCCGAAAAGAAACGCGAGGTAATTGTATTTCGAAAGCACTCCGAGCGCCGCACTGACGCCAAAGAGGATGTAGTCGCTCCAGGAGTTCGAGCGAAGGCGGAGAAAGAGAAAGAGTGTGGCGACAACCGAGGCAGTTGCCAAAATTGAATGAGTCAAGTCGCGTTGCGATTCCCATGAAACCTGGGGGATGAACAGAAGTGAAACGGCTCCGAGCGCGCCGCAAATCTGGCTGCGCGTGACGAATCGAACATTGAGATAAGTGAAAAGATAAATGCTGAAGAGGAGCAAATTCTTCAAAAGCGCGAGCGCGAACACGGAAACGCCGAAAACTCTGAAGAACAACATCTGCATCCAGGTGTAGAGCGGCGGTTGCGAGCCGTAGCCAAGGCAGAATTTTTGCGTGAGAACAAGTTGTTCCGATTCGTCGAGATCAACCGTGCCGGAAATCCACACTCGAAGAACGGTCTGAAGACCAAAATAGATCAGCACGAGGAAAAGAAAATTTCGCGGAGACAATACTTGGAAATTCACGCTGTCGCCGGGAACTTTTTCTGGAGCGTCGCGGGAAATCATCGGCGGCAAAAGGTCAATTGATCCGCTCGGCAATCTTGAAACGGAACATTCGCTTCTTCATCCAGCGCACCGCGAGAAGATCGTAAAAGGAGGAAAAGAGGCGGTTCCAAACTCCGTAGTTCGTTTTGCCGGCAAACCGCGGATTGGTGGAGATGGGAATTTCGGTGACGCGGAATCCCTCCATTTTGATCAGCGTCGGCATGAAGCGATGCATGCCTTTAAAAAATTTTAACTCCTCGATGCATTCGCGCTTGAAGGCACGAAAACAACAACCCGAGTCGGAGATGGTTTCGCCACTGAGGGAATTACGCACTCCATTGGCAATGCGTGATGAGATCACGCGAATGGCGTTGTCACCCTTCGCTCGGCTCTCGACGCGCGAACCGCAGACGCAATCGGAACTCTTCAGCGCTTCCAAAAATTTAGGCAGGTCGGCCGGATCATTCTGCATGTCGGCATCGAGTGTGGCTAAAAATTTTCCGCGCGCCGTTTTCAATCCGGCCCAAAGCGCGGCGGATTGGCCGGCATTTTTTTCAAAGCGTTGCACGCGAATTCGAGAGTCGCCCGCCGCAAGTTCCTTGAGCAGGTTCCACGAGTTGTCGCGACTGCAATCATCCGTGATAACGATTTCGTAATCGATCTTCGATGGTTCGAGGGATTTCTGAACGGCACTGACCAGCGTGCGCAAATTTCCCTCCTCGTTGTAACAGGGAAGAACAATGCTTAGGAACGGCGCGGAAATCATTCGCGAAATGAAAATCTAAAAGAGCAGTGGGGTCAATTCACCAAACGATACCAATTATCGCGCTGGCGCGGCTCGTAACCGAGTTCTTTAATGAGCCGCTGCATGTCGGCAACACCCATCCGGAAAGTTGTGCCCGCCTGGCTGACGACATTTTCTTCAATCATAATGCTGCCCAAATCGTTCGCGCCGAACTTCAGTGCAATCTGGCCGATCTCCTGTCCTTGCGTGACCCACGAACTCTGGATGTTCGGAATGTTATCGAGATAGATTCGACTGAGCGCCTGCATTCGCAAATATTCGTGAGCGCCCACCGTTGGAGCTTTGAGTTTGGTGTGCTCGGCCTGAAACGTCCATGCGATAAACGCCGTGAAACACCCTGCTGGCAGCGCCTCACTGGCCGAATTTTCACGCTGGACGCCAGATGTAATGGGGGCGCAGGCAGCACGTTGGCTCGATTTATCCTGCTGCGCGCGCACTCGCTCAAGATGCTCAATGCGTTCTTCCACCGTTTCCACGTGCCCAAACATCATCGTGGCTGTTGAAGCCAGCCCAAGCCGATGGGCGACGTCCATTACGTTTAACCACTCATCGCTCATCGCTTTCAACGGAGCAATTTGTTGACGAACTCGATCCACCAGAATTTCCCCGCCACCACCGGGAATTGAGCCAAGCCCGCACTTCATAAACTCGCGAATGATTTCTTCAACAGGTTTTTGAAAAACTTCCTGGAAATGCACAAACACGCTCGGGCTGAACCCGTGAATGTTGATCTGCGGAAATTTCGCTTTGATGTGCGAAAGCAGATCCAGGTACCACTGCATCGAAAGTTTCGGGTGATGCCCGCCCTGCATCAAAATCTGCGTGCCGCCGAGCGCGATTGTTTCCTCAATTTTCTTGTCAATCTCGTCGTGCGTAATGACATAAGCGTCGTCGTCTCTCTCAACACGATAGAACGCGCAGAATTTGCAATAGACGTTGCAGACATTGGTGTAGTTGATGTTGCGGTCAACAATGTAGGTGACGATCTCATTCCCACGGCCGTCCAACGCCGTTTCTTTCGCCAGTTGACGGCGACGATCCGCCAGCGTGCCAAGTTCCTCCAGCGGCAGGTGGTAAAGCCGAATGGCTTCGTCTGCGGAAACGCGTTTTCCGTTCCACGTCTTTTGCAGCAATTCGTCGAGGGAATAATCGTAAATCACGGAAGAAACCTATCCGAGTCCTACGGCTAAACCAAGCGGGGAAGCATCTGCCCGGGACTTCGCCAAGAACCGCTTTTGCGTGGTTCATACCAAAAAAAAAATAGTTTTTATTGCAATCGAATACCCGGCCTGTCATTAATGATTATCAAGGGTAGATCCAAAATCGTCGGACCGTTCCTGTCATTACTATTTCCATAGACGATCTTAACTATGAATAAATTGGCACCTTCCACTTCACCTCCCCGTTGCGACTCTCGTCGAGCGGTGCGGGGTTTTACTCTCATCGAACTCCTCGTCGTGATTGCTATTATCGCAATTCTTGCGGGCCTTTTGTTGCCGGCGTTGTCGAAAGCAAAAGCGAAAGCGCAAGGCATTCAATGCATGAACAACCACCGGCAATTGTCGCTGGCTTGGAAGATGTATGCGGATGACAACAATGACTTTCTGGTTTATGCCAGCACGGGAGGCGCTAACGGTCGCGGTGGAGGAAGTGTTCCGATCGATACGGCCAACAAGGACAATCCAAATAATTTCGCCTGGTCCGGAGCTCACATGAACTATTCCGGTGCCAACCTTGCCAATTGGGATCCGACTTATGATATGAAGAAGCGTCCACTTTGGCCTTACGCGAAGTCGGCCGCGCTTTTCCGATGTCCCTCGGACAATTCGACCGTCACTTGGCAGAATGTGGTCCGCCCTCGCATCCTGACCATGTCGATGAACTTATATGTGGGCGGCTTTGCTCCAGAAGCCGGACAGGGACGCAGCGGTACCGGCGGTGGTTGGCCTTTTGCGGCTCCTTACACCATATATTCCAAGATATCGTCGATCACGGTCCCTTCGAGTATCTTTGTGTTTCTCGATATGCGCGAGGATTCCGTGAACTGGAGCAATTTCATGATTGATATGACTGGTTATTCTCCCGCTAATGCAAGTACCTGGCAGTGGACGGGGGATTTGCCCGGAATGTATCATAACAAAGCTGCGGGCCTTTCCTTTTCCGATGGGCATTCGGAAATCAAGCGATGGAGGGATGATCGAACAACCCCGCCGCTCACGCCGCCGCCGGGCACTCCAACGATCAACATGGCACAGGCGGGAAATCCAGACATTTATTGGATGCAGGATCGTTCCACCCGCCGCAAATGACGGCGTCAAAAAGTTTCCCAAATCTTTGATGCAACCTCAACTCCGTTAGCAATTTTTGCCGAATTTTCTAATATAGCGTTCAGCATTGAATTTAGTATCCGTCGGTTAGAAGTAAGCCCAGATCCTGGCTCTCCAAGCAGGCATGTGTAGTCGGCCGTTTGCCGAGTCTGGTTTAGTCCGAAGTGCAAAAACAACAAAACACTGCAATCCAAATCCAAGAAGAAAATTAAATATGAAACGAACCTCGACAATTTTACGGTTTGGCAGCGCCGTGCTGCTAACCTTGTTTGCGGCCTTGACGGCGCAAGCGGACTACCAATCCACGGTGCTGTCACAGAATCCTGCCGGATATTACCGATTAAGCGAAACCGTACAGCCCCAAGTCGCTATCGCGACCAATACGGGCTCCTTGGGAGCAAGTGCGAACGGTTCATACATCAGCCTCCCTGCGCTTAACTTGCCCGGTCCCTTTGCGGGCAGCGTTTCAGTCGGCTTAGACGGGACAGCGCAATACGTTTCGACCCCTTGGGTGGCTGGGCTCAATCCCGACATTTTTAGCGTCGAAATCTGGGCGAACCCTTCTCAGGTACCGAAATTTGCCTATCTCGCTTCTTCCGTGCATATCGCCAGTCCGAGGTCCGGTTGGTACCTGGCGCAGGACGATGGGAGCACATTTGGATTCGGCTCGGCGTGGGTCGTTCGCATGTTCAATACAAATGCGTCTACACAAACCATTACCTTGCATGCCACGAACTCAACGCCCGGCGTTTGGACACACCTCGTTTTAACCTATGACGGAACAACCGCCACTCTTTACACGAATGGGGTGGTGGCCGATTCCGGAAACCCGACGAAGAATAGCGCGGGTTTAGGTTACGTTGGAAATGTGGATTCGGTTTTCACCGTCGGATGCCGAAGCTCCCTGAACTTTTTTTGGCCTGGACAAGTGGCCGAAACAGCGCTCTATGGCGGTTCGCTTTCCGCATCCCGCGTCTCGTCGCATTATGCCGCTGGCATCAACACACCAGCCAGTTACTCTTCCACTGTTCTGGCCGACTCTCCTGTCCTTTATCACCGCTACCAAGCCCCCGCCCAAGCACCGACAGCGAATCAAGGGACGCTTGGAAGCGCTGGAAACGGCCTATTCCTCGCGGATGCCAAAGCAGGGGTCGCTGGCCCGACCTCTCCGGTTTATCCCGGATTTGAGGCAGCAAATAAAGGAGCAGCCTTTACTGGCTCCGGAGGTGCCGTCCGACTTCCTCCGTTCAATTTCAATACAAATACCGTTACCATTTCCGGTTGGGTAAACGCTTCCAACGCTCAGGCTGTCGGCGCGGGCATTGTGGTCAGCGATGCGGGCACCACCTACGCGGGACTGACGATTGACGCGGTGGACGGCGCTTTGGGTTTAGGATACGTTTGGAATAACGACGCCAACAGCTACAACTGGCGCCCAACTGCGGATGCTGGATTGGCGCAACTGCCTGATTCGAACTGGGCTTACGTTGCGTTAGTCGTCGATCCCACCAAAGCAGTGATCTACCTCGCGATCTCCAACAATCCCGCAAGCTTCACTAGCGTGACCAATTTTCTGGTTCACGTAAATCAATCGTTTGACGGTCCGACCCTGATCGGGACGGACGCAGGCACCTACAGTTTTAACGGTGCGATTGATGAAGTTGCGATCTGGAACCGCTCCCTCGGTTCTGGAGAACTCTACAGCCAATACGCTTCCGCTGTGGGTGGCATCGGCCCGATTGTTTTCTCCGGCCCGACCAATCCAGATCAACCCATTGTCGCCGGCGACACTCTGACTCTTAGCGTAGATGCAGGCGGCACGCCGAATCTAAGCTATCAGTGGCGCTCAAATGGCGTTCCAATTCCTTCTGCGACTTCCAGAGTTTATACAAAATCCAATTTCAGCATCGCTGCGGATTCCAGTTCCTATGATGTTATTGTGGCCAATTCATTTGGATCGGCGACCAGTGGTGTCGCTGTTGTCACAGGACAATTGGCGACTGCACCAGTTATCATTTCCGGCCCCATCAGCCGAACGCTCTACCCTGGCGGTTTGTTGAATTTAAATGTCGTGGCGACAGGGGGCGGTTTGACGTATCAATGGAAGCGTTCAAACACAAATCTGCCGGGCGCAACAGCTTCTTCGTACGTTGTTTCGAGCGCCACCACCAACGACGCGGGATCCTATACCGTGAGCGTGACCAATTCCCTCGGCGGAACGAACCTTGGACCGGCCGTGATCACTGTACCCGTTCTTGTTTCCAATACCTACGCCGCAGTCATCGATGCGGAAGCACCGGATGCCTGGTGGCGGTTGGATGACACGTCGGTCAGCACAGGCTCCGTCTTATTTGACGCGCTCGGCCGGCATGATGGCACATACACAAACCTGGGCGGACTCACAGCCGGGAATCCTGGAGCCATCACGGGCGGAATCGCAGGGACGGCAGCGACCTTCTCGGGTGATGGCAGCTACGGTTCCGTTCCTTTTTTTGCGAGTCTGAGCAACCCAAAATTGACTCTGGAATTATGGGGAAAGCAGTCAACCGTTGCAAATAATGCGACGGCAGCTTCTTCCTTTGATCAAAACGGAAACGGCTTCGGCATCGGCACGGGCTCCTATTGGATTGGCGTCAATGGCGGTGGTAATTTCGGTTCAGCACCAGGCGGTGCATCCGCAGGCAACGAAAGTTACGATTCGACGATTCGGCCGAATCAATGGGTTCATTTGGTCATCATTTACGGGAACAGCGGAAACCCGACTTTCCCGTATCAAATTTATATCAATGGGAAAAGCGATGGGTTTATTTGGGGAAACAGCGGTACAGGGCTGAACGGGATCAAACCCTTTATTATCGGCGGAAAAGGCACTGGCCTTGCCAGCATCCTGGATCACTATTTCATTGGTTCCGTGGATGAAGTTGCGTTTTACGGGAAGGCGCTGACTGCAACCCAGATTCAGGCTCATTATGCGGCTGCCTTCTTTGGGGTGCCACCGAGCTTCACCTCGCAACCTTTGTCGCAGAATGCGTTCGCGGGTGAAAACGTGACCTTTTCCGCGACCGCAGTGGGCGCACCGACGATTACGCTGCAATGGAAAAAGAACGGCGTGAATATCGCGGGTCAAACCAATTCCTCACTCACGGTGAGCAATGTTTATTACGGGAGCGCCGATACTTACACCGTCACTGCCACGAATCCGTTTGGCTCCCTGACCAGCTCGGGAGCGACGATCACCGTGAACTATCCTCCGGTGTTCGCCAATTTGACGAACGGTCTGGTGCTTCACCTCACGTTCGATACCGATTACAGCGATTCCTCAGGACACGCCAATAACGGCACGGTTGTCGGCGCACCGACGCTGGTGGCGGGAAAAATTGGGTCCAAGGCGCTGAGCGTTTCGACTGACACCACCAACAGCATTTATAATTACGTGTCCCTCGGCTCACCATCGGATCTGCTGTTTGGATCGAATGTGAACTTCTC
>JBDSIW010000451.1:0-2617 GCA_039917795.1 Verrucomicrobiota bacterium
GGTAGCCCGCCGGAACAGGCCAGTGGCCCGTTCCACCCAAAACTGATTTTCAGACAGTCTCTTAAGATTTTTCCTGCGGCGCGGGGAGTTGAATCCAGAATTGGCTGCCCGTTTTGCCGTCGGATGCCAAACCGACCGTCCCGTCCATTCGTTCAATGGATTTCCGCACAATGGCCAGGCCGATGCCAGTGCCTTCGTATTGGTTACTCGGATTGAGACGCTCGAACATTCCAAAAAGGCGGGATTGATGTTCGGGTTTAATGCCAATGCCGTTATCCTCGACCCATAAGCGGACTTGCCCGTCGCGGCCTTCCGTCCGAATGCGTATCTCCGGTTTCGTTCCTTCGGCCGCAAATTTCACGGCGTTGCTCAAGAGATTCGAAATGGCTTGGGTGAGCCAGGTCTCATTTCCCAGCACCGGGAGCAATGGGTTTTCCACCGTAATTTTGGCCTGTGCAGCGTGCATTTGCGGATAGTGCTGGATCATTTCGGGGATGAGTTTATCCAACGAAACAGTATTGCGCGGCATGGAGGCGCGGGCCACTTTGCTGTAGGTGAGCGTGTCCGAAATCAATTGATCCATCCGCATTCCCGCCTTGCTGATCCGCTGCAAATAATCTTTTCCTTCTGCCGCGATCTTATCGCCGTAATCTGTCAACACCGCGTTGGCGTAACCTTGCATCGCTCTTAAGGGAGCGCGCAGATCGTGGGAAACGCTGTAGGAAAATTCTTCCAATTGCTCGATGGTTTCCCGCAATGAAGCCGTGCGGTCGTTCACCGTTTTTTCTAGGTTCTCTTCGGCGCGCTTCTGATCATCAATGTCCGTGTTCGTGCCGATCCACATCAACACCTTGCCCTCGGCATCGCGCATGGCGTGGGCGCGGCTCAAGTGCCAGCGATAGACACCGTCATGCCGCCGGAAGCGGTGTTCGAATTCAAACGCTTTTCCAGTCTCGATGGAATGCCGCCAGACGAGAATGTTCCGATCCACGTCGTCGGGATGAATAATTTGCGTCCAGCCCCGATCGCGAATCTGCTCGAAGGTCAGCCCGGTGAACACCATCCATTGCGCGTTGAAATAATCCACTTCGCCGCTCGGTTTGGCGGTGAATATTTTCTGAGGCATGGATTCAGCCATGAAACGCAAACGCTCGGCGCTTTCCCTGATTGCCTCCCGCGCCAGAACCTGCGCCGAAATGTCGCGGAAATAGCAAATCACACCAGAGCTGCCGTCCGACAACGCGGTGCGTTCGAGTCGCCATTCGTAATATTCTTTTACCCCCCTGTCCGCCCGCTGTTCCGCGAGTTCGGGATCAAAGTAAGGTTCACCCGTTTCCAACGTGTGCCGAAATTTTCGCACCACTTCGTCCGCCACGGCATTTGGCCAAAGGCGGTGAATGACTTCATCAAAGTCGCGGCCAATGATGTCTGGAATATCGCCAAAAACCGGCACCGCAATGGGGTTCATCTGCCGGATGGAGAAGTCCGAATCCACCAGATAAATACCGAGAGGCGCTTTGTTGATCAGGGTTTCGATTTGTTCCGTGCGCTGGTGCAACGTTTTCTCGGCCTGTTTGCGCGCGGTGATGTCGTTAAAAACAATGCCGACGCGGCGACCCTCTGGCAATTCGACGGGGAAGGAATAAACATCATACCAGCGGTGCAAGGAAGCGGCTTCATTTTCGAAGCGAATGGCTTCACCGGTCAAAAAGACTCTGCCGTTAATATCGAACCAATACTGCTCGGTCTGCGGAACAAGCTCGCGCATCCGTTTGCCTTTCGGGTCGGCCATACCCGTTTGTTTCTCAAAGGCGGGATTGACTTCCAAGTAGCGGAAATCCACTGGCTTTTTGTCTTCGTCGAAAATCATTTCGATGATGCAGAATCCTTCGTCCATCGAATTGAACAAAGTCCGATAGCGTTCTTCGCTTTCGCGCAAGGCCGCATAAGCCTCGCGGCGGACGCGCGCGAGATTCAGGTGCGCGCCGACCCGGGCGAGCAATTCCCGCCCGCTGAACGGTTTCACCAAATAATCGTCCGCGCCGGAATCCATTCCGGCGACGCGGCTTTCTTCTCCGGCGCGAGCGGACAGGAGCACCACCGGAATGCTGCGCGTGTGCGGGTCGGCGCGCAATTCGCGCAACAGCCCAAAGCCGTCGAGGCGCGGCATCATCACGTCGCAGAGAACGAGGTCGGGCGGGTTTTCTCGCGCGGCCACCAGGGCCGCTTCGCCATCAGCCACGGCCTGGACGAGGTAACGTTCGCTCAAGAGTCGGCGGACGTAATCGCGCATGTCGGCATTGTCATCCGCGAGGAGAATGCGGGGGAAGGGCCAGGGGTGGCGCGGGCGACTCGCCCGCCCCGGTCGGCGACCCGCCGACCGGAATGGGTGAGGCGCTCCCTTTGTTTTTTGCGCCAGTGCGTGAAGAGACGTCCCTCCCCGTTCCGCCGGGCGAGTCGCCCGGCGGCACAGGCTGGTAGCCTGTGCCACCCTCCGGCAACCACCGCATCGCTTCCTCGACGTAATGATTCGCCGCCAGCGCCGTGGAAGCCAACGCGCTGCTCGCCTCGATGCGATCCGCCGGAAGATGCGCCGTGCCTTTGGGAACGGTGACGG
>JBDSIW010000452.1:0-4732 GCA_039917795.1 Verrucomicrobiota bacterium
AAACTCGAATGCTCAAATTGTTTTCTTCGCCAACGCAAATCTGTGAGGCGTGCAAAATCCCTTTGGCGCCGCCTTCAAAACGCAGCAGCACGTTGATGTCGTCGTCGAGCTTCCGTCCGCTGACGAATGTGGTGATATCAGCGGCGAGTTCCTTTATTTTCAACCCGCTGACGTATTCAGCGAGATTTTCCGCGTGTGTGCCGATGTCTCCCACGCAACCGCCCGCGCCACTTTTCTTCGGGTCGGTGCGCCAGCCCGCCTGTTTTTGGCCGGACGATTCGAGCCGGGTCGCGAGCCAGCCTTGCGGATATTCCGCGATCACTTTGCGAATCTTGCCGAGCTTCCCGGTTCGGACCATGTCGCGAGCTTCTTTGACCAGCGGATAGCCAGTGTAATTATGAGTCAACCCGTAAAGCAGGCCGGTTTTCTTAACAAGGTCCGCTAGCTTCCGGGCTTCGGCCAAATTGAATGTTGCCGGTTTGTCGCTCAACACGTGGAAACCATTTTCGAGCGCCATTTTCGCTGGCGCAAAATGCATGTGATTGGGCGTAACAATTGCGACAAAATCCATCCGCTCACCCGCGGGCAATTTTGCCTCGGCCCTGATCATTTCCTGAAATGTTCCGTAGCAACGATCCGGCGAAAGGAACAAATCGGCCCCGCTCGCTTTGCTGCGATCCGGATCGGAACTGAACGCGCCGCATACCAGTTCGGTCTGTTGATCGATCGCCGCCGCGATCCGATGGACCGCGCCGATAAACGCCCCGCGCCCGCCGCCAACCATGCCGTAACGAATTTTTCTGTTCATAATTTTTCGCGCCAAAGTAAACGTTGAATAGTAGGTGACGCGGACTTTATATTGCGCGCGTTTTTCAAGTCAACGAGTCTTGTTTCAATATGTTTACCGCGGCGGATCTATCCAAACAGGTTGGGGGAGAAGTAATCGGGGATGGTTGCGTCAAAATCACGGGAATCGCCCCCGCTGTTGCCGCGAAGGCCGGAGACCTTACCTTCGCGGAGAACGAAAAATTTTTTGCGGCAGCGGAAGAAAGCGCCGCCTCGGCTATTCTGGTGGACGGAGATTTTGAATCGAGCTCAAAAGTTTTGATCAAGGTCAAACAGGCGCGGATCGCCTTTGCAAAAATCCTGCCCTTGTTTTTTCCCGAACAAAAGTTTGCCGCCGGGATCCACCCCACTGCGGTTGTCGATCCCTCCGCCAAAATTGATCCGACTGCTCATGTGGGTCCGCATTGCGTGGTCGGGGCCAATGTCTCAATCGGTGCGCGAACCATTCTCCAGAGCGGGAACCATGTCGGCGCCGGATCCACCATTGGCGAGGAGACGAGAATTTTTCCAAACGTCACACTCTATACCCGGACACGAATCGGGAGCCGCGTGCGCATCCATTCTGGAACGGTGATTGGCTCGGATGGATTTGGTTATGTGTTCGATTCAGGCTTTCACCGAAAAATCCCTCAAACGGGAAACGTCGTGATTCACGACGACGTGGAAATCGGGGCGAATGTGACGATTGATCGCGGCGCTCTGGGTCCGACGACGGTGGGCAAAGGCACGAAGATCGACAACCTCGTTCAAATCGCCCACAACGTCACGATTGGCGACCATTGCCTGATTATTTCGCAAACGGGGATTTCAGGAAGCACCACCCTTGGAAGCTACGTGACGGTCGCTGGCCAAGTCGGGATCGCGGGGCATTTGAAGATCGGCAATCGCGTGACGATTGCCGGAAAATCGGGGATCATGTTCGACATTTCCGATGGCGAAAAATGGTTTGGCAGCCCAATCGCGGCGCCCGATCGTGAAATGAAACGGCAATTGCTCGTCGCGCAGCGCTTGCCGGAATTAATGAAACGCGTGGTCGAACTGGAGAAAAAACTTGGGGTTGCACCCTAGTTAAATTAGCGGGTTCGAATCATCTGCAGAGAGGTGGCCTATTCCTTTTCACCAGATCGTTCGGCTGAATCTTGTCAAACTTACCTCTTACAAGTTCGTCAGGACATTGGACGGTTTGTAAAAAAGCACCCAACCAGGGGCAGTGGAACCGACATCAATTGTCGTTTTCGGGCTTTTGACGTTGAATTTATTCCACTGCACGTGGCCGTCTTCGAAGAGGAATTGTCCGCCGGACGGAGCGTTGTTCTTGTCGCGGTGGCTCGCCAATCTCGTGTTGCCGCTGACCCAAATGGGACTGGCGGCTGTGCCTTGCGCCTGGAGCTGATCGATCATGACCGGGGCCAACCGGAATTTGCCGCCAAGCTTTTTCTTCCAGTGCCATTCGCCCAAACCAACGGAGTCATAAGGCCAGCCGAGTTTATCGCGACCAGGAAGGTAAAAATAGCCAATCAGGTTTGCGGGGTTATTTGCCGCTTCATAAACTCGGTGATAATCGCTCGCGGGACAGTAAATAACGTCGTTAATCGCTCGTTCTTTTTTGTTGGAGCCAGGGCGATTCTTGTAGAGATAAGGCTGATAAAACACCGTATCGGCAGCAGTCGGCATCCAGCTCAAGTCCTGCGCACCGGTCCCAGTCTTGCAATCGAGGAAGGAATTGTTGTTATCGCCGGCGTACATGTTCATCGCCAGTCCCCACTGTTTAAAATTATTGGCGCATTGAATCTTGACCGCTTTCTCTTTGGCCTTGGCCAGCGCGGGCAGCAACAGCCCGGCAAGAATGGCGATGATGGCGATCACCACCAGCAATTCGATCAGAGTGAAACCTTTGATGCGGCGAATCGGTTTAAGGAAGGTTTTCATATTTTTCGGCCTGTTTAGACGCCCTCGGTTTAACGGGCGAATTTACGGTGATGTTTTTTTTTACCATGATCCATGCTGTGAGGCAAAGCATGTTTTAAAAAACCGCGCAATGACATTGATCGGGGAAAACGAGGTTTGCCGAGCTGACACATCAGATAGACAACAAATTAATATTGATTTCCGCTCCACAACACTGTGGCAACCCATCAAACGTTCCCGGGGCGGACAGTTGAACGTTTCCGCTTTTCCCGGTAGGCGGTTGCGTTTAGGTTCCGGGCTGAAAATACATGAAAGTTGATCTCGCTTACGGCCACGGACATTTGCCCCTCAATCTTCCGAACGATCGCGTCACGGTCATCGCTCCCTCGCATAATCCCGGGCTGCCGGACGAGAAATCGGACGTCCTCGCGGCTCTGCATTCGCCTATTGCCTCTGCGCCATTGCGGGAATTGATCAAGCCAACGGACAAAATTTGCATCGCCTTCACCGACATCACGCGCGCCACGCCGAACGAGCGGATCATTCCGTGGTTGCTGGAATATTTAAAAGATTTTCCCCGCGAGAACATCACGTTGCTCAATCAGCTCGGCACGCATCGTCCCAACACAAACGCTGAATTGGAAAGATTGTTGACGCCGGAAGTCGTCGCGAATTATCGCGTCCTCAATCACGAGCCGGAAAATCGCGCGGCGTTGAAGCAATTTGGGACGACGAGCGACGGCACGCCCGCGTTGATTAATCAAGTCCTGGCCGAAGCAGACGTGCGGATTATCACCGGTTTTATCGAGCCGCATTTTTTTGCCGGATTCAGCGGCGGGATCAAAGGGATCATGCCCGGTTGTGCCGGGCTCGAAACCGTGATGAGCAACCACGGCGCGAAGAATATCGGCAATCCGAAGTCCACGTTTGGGGTGACGGCCGGCAACCCGCTTTGGGAGGAATTGCGCGACATTGCGCTGCGCGTTGGCCCGAGCTTTCTCTTAAACGTCACGTTGAACGAGCAGCGCGAAATTACCGGCGTCTTCGCGGGAGATATTTTGCAGGCGCACAAAGTGGGTTTTGAATTTGTGCGCAAGTCGGCCATGCAAAAAGTCAAGGCACCCTTCGAAATCGTGGTGACGACGAACAGCGGACATCCGCTCGACATGAATCTGTATCAGGGTGTGAAAGGGATGAGTGCAGGCGCGAGGATTCTTTCGGAAAACGGCTTGTTGATTCTTGCCTGTGAATGCAGCGAAGGTGTTCCCGCCAACAGCCCGCTCGACAAACTTCTCCGCAGCGCTTCGAGTCCCGAAGAAATTCTGGCCATGCTTTCCACGCCGGGCTTTGTTCGCCCCGAACAATGGCAGGCGCAAATCCAGGCGCTCATCCAGCGCCGCGCCGAGGTTCTGCTTTACAGTTCGTTGCCGGATGAAGTCGTGCGCGCTGCCTTTCTCACGCCTTGTCACGACATTGAGATGGCGGTTCGTGAACGATTGCAAAAGATCGGGTCCGAGGCGCGCGTCGCGGTGTTGCCGCAAGGTCCGTTGACGATCCCGTATCTCGCTTAATTTCTCGCGCACCGAAATCCCGTGTGCGAGAGGCCCGTATCCGGGGACGTTTTCATACGCGCGCTAGGGCGATACCCGGTGCAGTAGAGTTCGCTGCAAAGATACGAACCGCCACGCGTGACCCTTTTTTTCACCCCCGGTTCATTGGGATCAAAGCTGTCGCCCGGCCCGGCTGGATTTTTCCGGGAGCTTTGCTCGTAGTAATCGGGCCGATACCAATCCGCGCACCACTCCCAGACGTTTCCCGCCATGTCGTAGAGGCCAAACTTGTTGGGCGGAAACATGGCGACGGGCGAGGTTGTCTTAAATCCGTCCGCCAAAAGGTTTTCGTTGGGAAATTTTCCCTGCCAGATATTCGCCATCCATTTGTTATTTGGAATTTTTTCCTTCCCCCAGGAAAACGGCTG
>JBDSIW010000453.1:0-3311 GCA_039917795.1 Verrucomicrobiota bacterium
TGTCTCCATCCTCCTTGCGCCTCCGGCGCAAGGAAAATTACCCAAAGTTCTGCTCCATTGCCCCGCCTGAATCTCCACGGAAGGTTTGATCGCACAAAAATCGAAAGGTTTGTACGCACCACCACAGACTTTTGAAACGCACTTGACATAAGACTCAAATGCATCTAATTCTAGTAGCAAATGATCACCCAACAAACAAAGCTTTCCAAAAAGAAACTTGGGATGGTTGCCACTTGCGTCCACCACTCCTCTGACGAGAACGCGATGCGGGAGATGGCTCCTGCCTACATGATTGAGCGGATCCACGAGGGATTGCCTATTTTCGAATTGGCCGCTTTGCAGGAAAGTCTGGCGGTGCCGATGGACGTTTTGGCCGCCAAGCTGGGTATTTCCAAAGCGACTCTGCAGCGGCGCAAAATCGAAGGGCGTTTGGATGCGGTAGAATCTGAACGCGTACTTCGTTTTGCGCGTTTGATGGGAAAAGGAATCATCGTTTTTGGGTCAGAAGACGATGCGCGGGAGTGGTTGAACAAATCGCAGTTCGGTCTGGGCGGAGCGGTGCCGTTGGATTATGCAGAGACAGAAATCGGCGCGCGCGAAGTGGAGAATTTGTTGGGGCGCATAGAATACGGAGTTTATTCCTGATGGCAAGCGGCTGGCGTATCGTGCCGGAGAACCGGGCGCGGGATGCTTTCGTTGGGGAAGGCGCGAGGCTTTTTGGCGGACGCTGGAATTCACCCGGGGTTGCCATTGTTTACGGTAGCCAGCACAAATCGCTCGCAGCGCTGGAATTACTCGTGCATTTCAATCCGATCACGCCAAATCGCTTCAAAGTTTTCCAATTTCAAATTCCTGATTCTTTGATCGAAAGCGTGTCGATGCGAAATCTCCCGGTAGATTGGCGTCAGGAACCTCCACCTCCGGCTGTTCAGCAATTTGGTAATGCTTGGGCTAAGGGATTGCGTTCAGCGGTTCTTGCGATTCCGAGCATCATCGTTCCGGAAGAAATGAATTATCTTCTGAATCCAGCGCATTCCGATTTCAAAAAAATTACGCTTGGAAAACCGGAAGCCTTTTTTTTCGATACTCGACTTTTGGTATGAGGCTTTGCATTTCTGGAACACATCTTCTCCCGAACGACGATGAGGCGAAAGGGTAAATCACGATGTGCATCGCTGAACTCAGTCGTGGCATCGGACGCATACAGGAGGCGAAGAAGATTCCCAAATTGTTCCCGCACCAAAAAGTTCTCGAATAGTTTTTTGCGCGATGTTATTGCCAGCCCTGAAAATCAATTTAAAGGTGTGGGCCCGGTCGTCTCTACTGCTCGCGTGTCTTGGTGTTCTTTTATTGAGTGGCTGTGAATCCCGGTCTATCTCCAACTCCGGTTATCAAGGAAACGGGTATAATTCCTACTCGGGAAACTCATTTTATCGTGGAGAGCTTAGCGAATTCGATGTGCTCGACATCGAACGGAGTGAATCCATCTCGGAGGCAGAAATCGGAAAGGCGCTGGACAACGCGACCCGGGTAAAATTGAAGCGAAGCGGGTCAATCCTTTTAATTCAATCCGGCGCAGCGTTTCCCGACACGCCAATGACTGAGGAATTCGGAAAAGTTTTTTCAATTACTCCCTTCTCTGGACAGCCCCAGCAAGACAAGGCAGGTAAGTCGGAAAACCAAACCGAAAAAACCAGCTATTCGAAGTCGATCCGTATGGCCGCGGCGAGAGGCGGGCATGAGTTCATTATCTGTTATTGGGGAATTCTGGAATCGGCGCGCGAAAGCAAGATCAGCAAACCCATCTCCTGGATTCCTATTGTCGGCTGGTCAATTCCAGATGAAACACAACACATGCGAATCAAGCTGAAGTTTGCGCTGATTGATGTGCGGACTGGGAACTGGTCGATCTATGCGCCGGAACCGTTTGAGCAGAAAGCCCTCAGCGCATATTACAATCGAGCGAATTCAGACCAGCGCCAGGTTGTTTCGCTGAAAGAAGAAGCTTATCGCGCGGGCGCCCGGGAGGTCGTGAAAATCTATTCGAATTGAAAGTCGAAAATCCTAACCTGCTCGCCTTGAGTGCAAAAATTCAGAAAATTTTTGTCGAGGGAATCGTCACACAGAAATTGAAACCGCAGAGGATTCTATCACTTCATGCCCGTGAATTGCCGAACCGAAGACCTACCCAATTTCACTTCCCGTTTTGTCGCTCGAATCGTTTCGAAGTTTGGAATCTTTTCTTTCCAAGCAGATCAGCTTGATTAGAGTTTTGCCGCCTTGAAAACCATTTCCGACCGCCAGCCTGCCCCGAGAGAAAAACGCAAGTGATCCTCGTCTCAATTATGTCTAAAACCCCAATTCTGCTGCGTTTCCGAAAATGGAAAACGCGATGCTTCGACTAAAATTGAAGTCAGTGATTTCTAATTCCCATGGACATATCTGCGTTGCCTCCCGACAAAAACTCCGATCCTGAAAATGGTGGAAGTAATCGTTTCGACGAATGCCTGACTCCGTGGATTTTTTTTCTGATCCTCGCCGCGTCCGTATTTGCTGCCTTCCCTATGGTGGCTGTCGGGCTGAATACTTTTTTCTACCGCGACTCAGGAGCGCTCGGGTATCCCATCGAATATTATCTGCGTGAAAGCCTCCTTCGTGGTGAGTTGCCTTTGTGGGATCCGTACAGCCATTGCGGCGTGCCGTTCATGGCGCAATGGGGCAACTGGTATCCATTTAACTTTCTGAGTGTCTTTTTTCCGACTCCATGGTTTCCAAATTTTTTCATCCTGGCGCACTTGATTTGGGCGGGAATGGGAATGTATTGGCTACTGCGTCGGTGGAAGGTGGGAACATTTGCCGCGAGTTTCGCAGCGATGGCTTTCGTTTTCAATGGAGTGACCATGTCCTGCTTGATTTGGGGAAATTACATCGCTTCCATTTCCTGGCTTCCATGGCTGGTGGGCAGCGTGATTGTTGCATGGCAGCAAGGCGGGCGCTGCACCATGACGAGGCCGCTTGTGAGGACGAGCAGATCCTGCCCTTTTTCGACCTGCTGACACATTCGCAACGAGATCGAAATTTTGCCACGACACTTTGGTCCGCTCCAAGTTGGGGTTGGGCAAACCTTTTGGTGCCGCTGTTTCACTGCTATCGCTCGCTGCAGGGAACCTGGTTTCAAAAGGGGCAGGAATTTATCGCGTCCTATTATCTTGGCACCGGAGTCTTGGTACTGGGCGGTGCCGGCATTCTGCTCGCGCGCACGCGCCGAAACGCGGTGATTGCAAGTGCAATTCTCTTTTTCTGGATTATGG
>JBDSIW010000454.1:0-4937 GCA_039917795.1 Verrucomicrobiota bacterium
TGACAATTTTGTCATTCTTCGGGGCTTGCTCAGCTTGCCGGGGAATTGAATCATTCCCCGCACGATTTTGAAACGATATGGCGTCCGAAAAAACAGACCAGTGGATTCCCGCCGTGGTGCCATGAAATTTCCTGCCCCACTTTTTTTCGGTTGCGTGATCTTTTCGATGGAGTGCGGCTGCCAGAAATTTCATCCCCAACCGCTTTCCAGCGTCGCGACTGGTGCGAGCTTTGAAGCACGCGCGCTCGACAATCCCGGCCTGCGGGAATTTCTGGAGGAAAACCTGCAAACGAATTTTGTCCGCTGGCCTTTGCGGAGCTGGGATTTTCCAACGTTGACGCTGGCCGCTTTTTATTATCACCCGAGTCTCGATCTCGCGCGCGCGCAATGGGCCGTGAGCGAAGGTGGCGTGCGCACGGCGCGAGCGCGACCGAATCCCACCCTCTCGGTTTCTCCGGAGTATAATTTCAGCGCGGCCAGCGGTGTGTCGCCATGGCTTGCGGGATTCACTTTTGATATTCCGATCGAAACGGCGGGGAAACGCGGATACCGCGCCGCGCACGCGAAGTATCTTTCGGAAGCGGCGCGGCTGAATATTGGCGTGGTCGCCTGGCAGGTGAGGAAAAATCTACGCGACGGCTTGATCGACCTGGACGCGGCGGAAAAGGGAGTCGCCCTACTCGAAAAGCAAATCGACCTCCAAACCAGGCTGGTCGGAATTCTGGATCTCCAACTGAAAGCGGGCGCGATTGCTCCGTTTGAGATTTCCACCGCACGCGTCTCATTGAACCGGGCGCAACTCGATCTCGGCAACGCGCGAAGCCTGAAGGCCGAAGCGTTGTCTCGCGTGGCCGAAGCGTTGGGCCTGCCGTTGTCCGCGCTTGGGGGAATCGAACTTTCGTCCGCCGACAGGTCTCCCGGAGATTTGAGTTCACCGGAAATTCGGCGGAGCGCTTTGCAAAATCGCCGCGATATTCTCGGCGCGCTCGCGGAATATGCGGCAAGCCAGTCGGCGCTCCAGTTGGAAATCGCCAAACAATATCCCGACCTTCATCTCGGCACCGGCTATCAATTCGATCAGGGAGACAGCAAATGGTCGTTGATCGGGGCTTCGCTGGAATTGCCCATGCTGAACCGCAACCAGGGAGCAATCGCGGAAGCCAAAGCGCGGCGGGAGGAAGCGGGAGCGAAATTCGTCGCGCTCCAGGCGAAAGTGATGGCGGAGATCGACCGCGCGCTCATTTTGCAACGCACCGCTGAGGAGCAACTGAAAATCAGCGCAGCGCTCCTGGAAACCCAACGGGCGCGCCGGCAATCGGCGGATGCGCAATTCAAGGCGGGTGCGATTGAGCGACTGGATTTTTTGACCACCGAGGTCGAACTCGGCGCGGTCGAGGTTTTGCAACTCGATACCCGCACCAAAGCGGCGCACGCGCTGAGCGATCTGGAATTCGCCGTGCAACGACCGTTGACGCCATCCGAATCGTTGCTGGGCAAAATCGAAAATAACCCCAGGCAGGAACATTCTCCGTGAAAACCAAAAGCAATTTGTTCTCAATCGCGACGGCGGCCCTGACCATCGGCGTGGTATTGGTCGCGTGCAGCAGGTCCAAAGAAAAGGACGCGGCCGAAAAGCCCGCGGCCGCCGAAGCCCCCGTCCCAGCCGGTGCCGATGGAGAAAAAAGAGTTGCGCTCAACGAGGAAACACAACAGCGGATCGGGCTGGCGACCGAGACGCTGGTCGCGACGAACTTCTTGCCCACTGTGAAAGGTTATGGGCGTGTGCTGGACCCGACTCCCCTTACAACCTTCGCTTCCGACCTCGCGGCTGCTCAACTCGCGGCGACCGCGTCCAGGCAGGAATTGGCGAGACTGAAAATCCTGAAGGAGAACGCATCGGAAAAGGCGTTGCAAACCGCCGAAGCCACTGCCAAACGCGATGAGCTCGCTGTTGGAACCGCGCAGACGAAACTGAAATTGACCTGGGGAAAATCGATCGCGGGGCGGGAGAATCTTTTCGAGTTTTTGCAACCTCTGCTTGCGGGAGAGAAAATTCTTGTCCGGATAAATCTGCCGGCGGGATCCGTTCTGCCCGGCAAAATCGCGGGCGCAGTTCTTACCTCGCTCGCCAGCGCCGTGCCGCTCGCTGCGGAATTCATCGAGTCCGCGCCGCAAATGGACGAGCAGATGCAAGGTCAGGGACTGCTTTTTCTGGCCGCGAGCCGGGCGGATTTTCCTCCAGGTGCGGCGGTCACGGGCTTCGTGCAAACGGAAGGCGAACCGTTGCGGGGCATGATCGCGCCGCGATCGGCCATCGTCCGGCATGAAGGAAAATCCTGGATGTTTTTCGCGACTGACGCGGGTCATTTCACGCGACGCGAGATGAATCTGGAGATTCCCATGGAAGGCGGGTGGTTTGTTTCCGGCGCCCTCACCAACCGCACGGTCGTGGTGAGCGGCGCGCAAATTTTGTTATCGGAGGAGAGCAAGGATCAAATTGGAGCAGGGGAGTAATCGGAATTTTTCAATGCTGCAATACATCGTCCAATTTTCCCTGCGCTTCCGCGGCGTGGTGGTGGTGCTGGCCGCGGTGCTGCTGGTTTATGGAATCAACGTTTCCCGCAACGCGAAGCTCGATGTCTTCCCGGATTTCGTGCAGCCGCAGGTCGTGATTCAGACGGAGGCGCCGGGTCTTTCGCCGGAACAGGTTGAAGTGCTGGTGACGCGGCCAATCGAGACGACCGTCAACGGGCTGGGCGGAATGGAGTCGCTCCGGTCGGAATCCATCGGCGGATTGTCCATCATCACGGTTGTCTTCAAGGAAGGAACGGAAGTGTTTCGCGCGCGGCAGATGCTGGGCGAACAGTTGTCGGAAATGGCGGGAACGCTCCCCTCTGGCGTAAAAACCCCGCGCATGACGCCGCTGACGTCGTCCACGATGGACCTGCTGAAAATCGGGTTGGTCTCGGATAAAATGTCGCCGATGGAGTTGCGGACATTCGCCGACTGGACGTTGCGGCCGCGATTGCTTTCCGTTGCCGGCGTGGCGAAGTGCAACACGTTCGGAGGGGAAGTGCGGCAATTGCAGATCCAGGTTTTGCCGGAGCGATTGCTGGCTTACAACTTCGCGCTGTCTGACGTGCTCGCGGCGGCCCGCGTTTCCACAGCGGTGATGGGGGCAGGCTTTATCGAGACAAGCAACCAACGGATCACCATCCAGACCGAAGGCCAGGCGCTGACTCCGGAAAATCTCGGGGAAGTAGTCGTGACGCAGACCAACAATCTGAGTGTGCGGCTGAAGGATTTGGCCCGCGTGGTGGAAGGCGCGGAGATAAAATATGGCGACTGCCTGATCATGGGGCGCTGGGGCGTTTTAATGACCATGAGCAGCCAGTACGGCGCGAACACAATGGAAGCGACCAGGGCGCTTGAAGCTGCCCTCGATGAAATGAAGCCGGTGCTGGAGAGGGCCGGGGTGAGACTTTATCCGCGTCTGCACCGCCCGGCGTCATTCATCGAGGCGGCGCTCAAGAACATGAAGCACTCGCTGCTGCTGGGCGGAATTCTTGTGGCGGTCGTGTTGTTCCTGCTGTTGGGCAGCGTTCGAACCGCTTGCATCTCGCTCGTGGCCATTCCGCTGTCCCTTCTCGCGGCGGTTATCGTCATGGAAAAGTTCGGCATCACCCTCAACACCATCACGCTCGGGGGCCTGGTCATCGCGCTCGGTTCGGTGGTGGATGACTCGATCATTGACGTGGAGAATATTCTCCGGCGACTTCGCGAAAATAAAACCCTCGCCCAGCCGCGCGCGACCATCTCGGTGATACTGACGGCGTCGCTCGAAGTGCGCAGCGCGATTGTTTTTGCGACCTTCATTGTGGCGCTGGTGTTTTTGCCGGTGCTGACGCTGACCGGCTTGCAGGGCAGTTTCTTTGCGCCACTCGCTTTGAGTTATTTGCTCGCGATCATGGCTTCCCTCGTGGTTGCGCTCACGGTCACGCCCGCGCTGGCCTTTCTGTTTTTTGAAAAAGGTTCCTTCAAGACTGAGGAGCCGCGCCTCCAGCATTGGCTGAAAGGCGGCTATCAACATGCCTTGGGCTTAGTGGCGCGCTGGCCCCGAACCATCATGGTGCTGGTGGCGGCGGTTTGCCTTGGAACATTCGCGCGACTGCCAAAGGGAGGGGAATTTCTCCCGGATTTTCGCGAAGGCCATTTTGTGCTTCAAGTTTCCACGGCTCCAGGAACTTCTCTGCCCGAGATGCTGAGGCTTGGGGGGAGAATTTCCGAAGAGTTGCTGAAGAACGAACACATCGCGACGGTTGAGCAACAAGTGGGGCGCGCGGAATTGGGCGAAGATCCGTGGGGGCCGCATCGCAGCGAATTTCACGTGGACTTGAAACCGATGTCTGGGGAAGAAGAGGAAAAAATGGCGGGTGAAATTCGTGACATATTGAAACGATTTCCGGGCATTCAATTTGAAGTGCTGACGTTCCTTGGCGACCGTATTGGCGAAACGATTTCCGGCGAAACGGCCCCAGTGGTGGTCAACATTTTCGGCGATGACCTCGATCTGCTGGATGCCAAGGCGCACGAGGTTGCGCGAATCTTGAACGCAGTCCCGGGCAAGGCCGACGTGCAGGTGAAATCCTCCCTGGGCGCACCGCGCCTGGTGGTGCGTTTGCGACCGGATCGCCTGACGCAATTTGGTTTTCGCCCCGTGGAAGTATTGGAGGCAATTCAAACCTCGTATCAAGGTGAAGTCGTGGCTCAGACGCATCTCGCCAGCCAGGCAACGGACGTGGCTGTGATCCTCGATGAGAAAGACAGGAAGGATCCCGAAGCGATTGGCTCGCTGCTACTCCGTAGCCCGCAGGGCGTAATGCTGCCGTTGCGGGAACTGGCGGAAATTTATCCTTCGAGCGGACGCTTCTCGATCA
>JBDSIW010000455.1:0-3180 GCA_039917795.1 Verrucomicrobiota bacterium
TGGTGACCGGGCCGACCGGTTCAGGCAAGACGACCACTCTCTATTCCGCCCTCAATGAGTTAAATAATCCGGAATACAACATTGTCACGGTGGAAGACCCCGTCGAATTCCAAGTTCCCGGCATCAACCAGGTTCCAGTGAAAAAGGAGATCGGGCTTACCTTCGCCAATTCCTTGCGCTCCATTTTGCGCCAGGATCCGGACATCATTATGATCGGTGAAATCCGCGATACGGAAACGGCAGAGATTGCCGTCGAGTCCGCGCTCACCGGTCACCAAGTGTTGAGCACGATGCATTGTAATGACGCCGCCGGGTCGATTTCCCGGCTCGACGATATGGAGATCGCGCCATTTTTGATTTCGTCCTCGGTCATCCTCGCTTGCGCGCAACGACTCATGCGGCGGATTTGCATGTCATGCAAGGAGCCGGTGACTTATCCGACCAAAATGTTTGAGGATCTGCAAATCGATCCCAAGTTGTTTGACGGCGTGCCGCTTTTTCGCGGACGCGGATGCGATCGCTGCAAGAATTCAGGTTACTCCGGACGGGCCGCGATCATCGAGGCAATGACCATCACGGACGAGATCCGCAAGTTGATTATCAAACGAGCCGCTTCGCAAGAAATCAGCAAGTTGGCCGTGGAACAAGGAATGAAAACCCTCCGCATGGTCGCCTTGGATAAAGCCCGCGAAGGAATGTCGACGCTGGAACAGGTCCTGGTTTTGACTTCTTCGCATTGAGCGGCGCCAGCAATCGACACTCGACAATCCATCCGCGTCGCCGAAATTCCTCTCATGCTTGAACTGGCGGAAGCGCAAAAACGAATTCTTGCTGCGATCCAACCGCTGCCCAATGAATTTATTTCCCTCGAAAATGCATGGAATCGAATTCTCGGCGAGAACCTGATCTCTCCGATCGACCTTCCGCCTTTCGATAATTCCGCGGTAGATGGCTATGCGGTTCAGTCCAGGGATTTGCTCGCAGCTCGTTCCATCAATCCGGCTTTGCTCCAACTCGCCGGGAAAATTCCAGCCGGGGAATCATTTTCAAAAGCATTGGCGCCGGGCGAGTGTGTTCGCATTTTCACCGGATCGCCCCTGCCTCCCGGAGCGGATTCCGTGGCGATGCAGGAAGACACTTCGTTCCTTCCCGAAACCCCCGATCAAATTCAGTTCTCGGAAGCGACCAAACCTTGGGAGAACATTCGTTTTCGCGGCGAGGACGTGAAAGCGGGTTCGACGCTGGCGGAAGCGGGAATCCGGCTAACCCCGGGAATGCTGAGCTTGATTGGCGCAGCCGGGATCCAAAATTTTCCGTCCGCCCGTCAGCCCAAATTGGGAATTCTAGCCACCGGGAGTGAACTTCGCCAAGCCGGACAATCGCTCGCACCGGGAGAAATCTACGAAAGCAATCGCCTCACACTCGATGCGCTGGCTCGCCGAATCGGGATCATTCCCAAAATCTATTCGCTTATTCCAGATACGCTCTCTGAAACCAAAACGGCGCTGCGCATTGCTTTTTCCGAGTGCGATGTGGTGGTGACCACCGGCGGCATCTCCGTCGGCGAATTGGATTTCGTGAAGGCGGCCTTTCAAGAACTGGGCGGCGAACTCGATTTTTGGAAAGTCTCGATTAAACCGGGAAAGCCGTTTGCCTTCGGCCGACTCGGCCCTCAATTTTTGTTCGGGCTGCCGGGCAATCCCGTCTCCGCTTTCGTCACGTTCATCGTCCTGGTCGCGCCAGCGCTGGCAAAAATGCAGGGCGCGTCAAATTTCTCGTGGCCAAGCCATCCCGGCATTCTGTCCCAGGGTTTAGAGAATCGAGGGGAACGGCGACATTTCATCCGGGTATTGGTGGACGCAGCTGGAAATATCCGTTCCGCGGGAACGCAGGCTTCCCACATTTTGAGTTCACTCGCCAAAGCAAACGGCCTTGTGGAAATTCCTCCTGAAACCGTGATCGAAAAGGGAGCGACTGTTTCCGTATTGCGCTTCGATTGATTTCAGAAGTGCCGTTTCGGGAAAGGAAGAACCGCGGGTTGCGAAACCGATTTTGGCGCCTCCTGCTTCAGGACGGCGGCGGGTCCAGGACCGAAAGCGCGCGATGTAAAACTGGGTTCCGTCAGGATGCTGGAACCGCCCACCGGACGCCGCGGCGCTTCCTTGAATGGATCCAACGATGAGGTGAAGGCGTTCGCATCGGTGGAAAGCGCGGCACCTGGGTCTCCCGGAGAGAGTGGCTGCACGCCAAATTTGTTGGGGCCGGATACAGCGATGATTCCGCCCGCGACTGGCACGCTGCTTCGCGAGTTGAACAAGTTCAAGAAAGCCTTTGAGTCCGCTTCCTTCTCTTCGCGCGCCTGGCTTTGGTTGATGCCGAAACGCTCGCGCCAAAGATCTGCAAACTTCGCCTTCTGCGCATCCGTTCCGGACAAATCGCGATCCAGCGGCTGGGGTTGAAGCGAACCGCTTCGCCGGACGTCATTGGGTTTTTCGCCAGCGAAGCCGGATTTCAAATCCGAGGTCAAGGGCTGCGGACTCAGGCTTGAATTGATTTCATTTCTCGAACCAAAATTCGTTTTTGAATTAGCGGCCGACCTGTTTTCCAGAAACTGAGTGATCACGCTTTTGCGGGCTTCTGGCGAAATCTCATCCACCCCAATTGCCTCTTTCGCGGAGTCGGATTTCTTTTCGTCGCGAGAGATAAATATCCAATTCTTTTGCCGATCCAGCAGTTCATCATTCTTCTTCGTCGAAGGAGGCGGTGGGGCTTGGCGGGGAAGGTCCGTCGAGCCCTGCTTCTTAAAGATGTCGGATTCTAGAATATTCTCCCCGGGTCGGTACGGGCGAAGAAACTTCGAAGGCAAGCTTTGCTCGGTTGGCTGCAACGAGCCTGTCACCTTCACCGCGTTGGTCGAATCGGTCCGTTCCTCAGCGCTTCCCCGGGAGGTGAACGAAACGAAAAGGGCCGCCGCGAGAGCCAGCGCGGAGATTCGGATTGATCCTGGTGAAGCAGCAAACATTTCGGAGCGCTATTTATCGTTCATAGTTTTCAAACCGTCAACCCGAACTTAATAACATGCCGCGTAGTTTTCAAAACAGGACAGATTATTTGGGGCGATTGGTAAACAGGAGCACGGGGTTGTGCTTGGGGTCGGGGGCGGCGAGCAGCACGGAATGG
>JBDSIW010000456.1:0-2859 GCA_039917795.1 Verrucomicrobiota bacterium
CAGGGTTGACAATTCCACACGATTCCCGTAGCTCTTTCCCTCGAATTGGGAGGGGTCTTAGCTCAGTTGGTAGAGCGTCTCGTTCGCAATGAGAAGGTCAGGGGTTCGAATCCCCTAGGCTCCACCACCCACCCCGGATCAAAAAGGAAACCCTACGGAAAAATGCACGGTCCCGGACGGGTCATGCTGGCGCGGGTTCAAGTTGTGCCCATATTCCAATCGGACCGGGCCGATGACCGTTCTCCAGCGAAGACCGCCGCCGACCGAGAAAAGCGTCTCATTGAAGGGATAATCACTCACGCTTTTTGCAAACCCAATCGAATCCGAGAAAGCGACGAGCGACCATTTCTCCGTCAGCGCTTGCTCGATTTCCACATTGCCAGTCAAATAGGTTTCCGCACCGACGACTTTTCCGTGCGGATTGCGTGGAGCAGCCTCGCCTTCCTGATAGCCGCGAACCGAATTTTCGCCACCATGAAAAAATCTTTTGTTGAAGGGCAATTCGTCGCGCGGATTTCCCTGGGTAAAGACGGCCCCGTGACTCAGACCAAGGTGCAGCCAACTGGTTTTAGTGACCGGGTGGTGAAAGGACCCGCTCAGTTCCAGCCGCTCGAAGTCCACGTCACCGGCTAGAAACTTTGAAGCGGTTTCGATGCTCCCAGCCAAGCGATACCCTTCCCTGGGATAAAGTGGATTATCGCGTTTGTCGCGTTTCAGGTCGAAGGTGACGGAGCCAACTGCCGCCTTGGCCAACCCTACCTGTTCCGCGAGCCTGGTCTCGACCGCGTTGAGAATCTGATACGTGTAGCGCACGCCAAAATCGGCGGAGATCGGCTTGAAGAATTTCCGCAAGCCGGCTCCGCCACCGTATTCTTCCCGCGTGAAAGACGTTTCCTCGCGACGCAAACCAAAGGCATTGAAAAACACATCCAGATCTTCCCCGATGAGTTCCGGCATCGTGTAAAGGTAATCCGCGCTCGAAGATTTGAATGACTGGGCCACGCGCAGCCGCGCGCGATGCGCCCGGCCAAAAATGTTGTATTGATTCACCTCGAAACCAATTCGCAGCAACTCGTAACTGCCGAAACCCACCAACATGCTCACATCCACTTCCTTCCCTTCCTTCAAATCGTAAATCACGTCGCGGGTGTGCTCATCAATCTGGTCATACCTCACCCCCACGGAATCAAACACCCCGAGGCGCGCCAGCCGGTAACGCCCATTCTCAGCCTGGATGCGGTCGAGGCTGCGGTTCTTTTTCAATCTCACGCGGCGACGCAGCACCGCCTCTTTCGTTCGGCCGGTCCCGGAAAAAGAAAAACTCACGGCGCGCATCTTGATCTTTTCGCCGCTCCGCACCCGGGCCACAATATCCACGAAAACCATCCCGTTGGTGGACTCGCGCTTCGCCGTGTCGATCTCGACTGTGGTGTCCGGATAGCCGAGATGGTAATTGGTCGCCCGCAGCGACTGCGCAAAGTCCTGCTGCCAGATTTTCGAGAAAATCAAGTTGGTCACGACCGACGTCACCTCCGCGGGCTGCGTGTTGCTGCCGTAAAACATTTCCTGCTGGATCGAGCGCACCAGAAATTTCGGCCCGCGGTTGACCTTGATCTTCACGTGCACCGCGCCGGTTTCATCGTTCTGCACAAAATCCTCGGTCGTCACCTCCACCTGATCGTATCCTTTGCGCGCCAGGATTTCCGCGAGGCTCGAGACGCCCCGGTCGAGTCGCGACGGCGTGAAGGCACGGGAATTTTTGAACTTCACCAGCGCGCCGCGTCCGACGAAAAACGCCCGCGCATTCTCCTGCTCCTCCCCCTCCAAACCTTCAAAGATGATTTCGTCGAAAAAATAAAAGACGCCCTCCTCAATTTTGAATTCCACCCGCGACGCCAGCGTCGGCCTCGGCAACGGTTCGGCAATGATCTCGCGCCATTCATAAGTCTGCTCCTGCCCGTCCTGAAGAGTAAGCAGTGTCGTGACTTTGGGTTTCAAATAGCCGTCCCGCTTCACTCGTGAAATCAATATCAAGGCGGAGTCCTCGATGAAATTGGCGTCGAAATATTCCCGGTGTTTCCCTTTTTCATCAAACGTCTTGATCAATCGTTTGAGTTCGAAGTCCCCGAGCAAGCCATATCCCGATACCTTGAACGTCGCCTGCTTCGCTTCGTTCGTCTCCGCAATCGCCGCGCCAGAAAAAAGGCAGGCCAAGGCCGCGACGCTGACCGCGCCCCTGATTTTCCGAAGCCCAAATCGCTTTTGCATCTGGTTCATTTCGAAAAGAAAATCCACTTGACCCCGGCGTTCACACCTCCGAAGCGGTCGTACTCGCCGACAATCGACCAGTCCTTGGTCAATTTATATTCTAGAAAATAGGTTTCCTTGCCCTGCTCGGAAACGTCATCGCCCGAGCGAATCTCGAGCTTGCTCTCCTCAGCGCTGCCGAATTTGGAGAATAAACTTTTGCCCAGGAAAAAGGCCAGGCGACCGGCTTTCTGTTGAGTGGAGAAAGCAATTTCGTCGCGCGGCAATTCCCCGGCCGTGATCATCAGCAGAATTTGCTCCGAAGTCAGCCCGGGATTAGAGGAAAACTCCACCACCGGTTTTTCCGCTGGGCCGCTCAAAATCATTTTCACGTCGTAACCGAACGTCCGCGCCGAGGCGTTGACCGACAGCTGCGGGCGATAGGGGTTCTCGCTCGTCAGCGATATAAATCCCTGATCCACGCGCAGGTTGGCGAAGGGAAACTGGACCACGCCGGAATTGATCGTCGCATCGCCCAGCGCCATCGGCTCTTTCAAAGTCCCTTCGATTTTCAAACTGGTCGAGAGTTCACCGCGAAAAATCGGGCTGCGC
>JBDSIW010000457.1:0-5884 GCA_039917795.1 Verrucomicrobiota bacterium
GCGATCTAAGCCAAATCAAGCGAACCACTTTCGCACAGCTCTTTTTTGCCAAACGTTTCGATGTGGTGCCCCGCCCCGTGGGCCAGCGCAAGATGCAGGCGATTGTGCGGAGTTTTTTCAAAGTTGAGCGAACGGCCCATTTTAAAACCAAATCCACCGCCGATAAGCAGGAACGGTATGTTATCGAGCGTATGCGAATTGCCTTTGCCCAATTCGTTCGTCCAAACCACGAGCGTGTTGTCCAGCAAATAGCTGTCGCTGCCCGGCTCTGGTGTGGTGGCGAGTTTTTCCACGAGGTAACGCAATTCACCGCAGAACCACGTGTTGATTTTGATCAACTTGGCTTGCGCGGCCTCGTCCTTGTCCGGCTCGTGCGAAAGCCCGTGGTGACCATCCTTGATGTCGAGCCAGTTCATTCGCGCCTGCCCGACGGATTTCGTGTATTGCAGCGTCGCGACGCGAGCCATGTCGTTGACGAAACTGTTGATCATCAGGTCAACCTGCATTCGGCTCAACCGGGGAACGTTGTCATTTTGATCGGCGACCCCTTCCTCCAATGCCGGCGGCTGAACGCGCAACTTCTGGTCGCTGGCGATCCGGATTTCCTTCTCCATCTGCGTGACGAGCGTCTCGTGTTCTTCGAGCAACCTGCGATCTTCCGCGCTGATCAATTTGCGAACCTTTATTAAGTCCTCGCGCACATCTCCCAAAATACTCTGGAGGTTTTCCTTGTCCTTCAACTGCCCGTAAAGTTTCCGGTACATCTGGTAAGGATCAGAAATTGGAGCGACCGGCTTGTTCGGACCGGCGTAGGACATCCGCGTCCAGGGATCGGCGCGATCCGTCACGCCGACGCCAAATTCGAGCGAGCCGAAACGGGTGCGCGTTTCCTCACGGCTTTGAAAATAGTTTTTGATTTCCTGGTCGATCGAAATTCCACTCGCCCAGCCCGCAGGTGTGTCCGAACCGCCCTGGATGTTTCCCGGAAACAACTCAATGCCAGTGAGCAGGCAACTCATTCCGCGCATGTGCCCGTCGCCGTCGCCGCGAACTTTGTTGGAAAGGCCTCGAAGAAACAGCATTCGATCCTTATACGATTCCAAGGGTTTCGTAATTTCCTTGAGCTTAAAATCATCGCCCGTTTCATCCGGCCAAAATTCAGAGGGAATCGTCCCGTTGGGACTGAACATGATGACCAGTCGCTGGCGTGGACGCGCCGGGTTGGCGAGGCCGAGGCTGGGCAAGCCCATGAGAAATGGCAGCGACGCGGCGGAGAGGCCCAGGCGTTTGAGGAAATGGCGGCGATCAATAACGTTCATGGTCAGGATTTCAAGTGCGATTCAATCACACCCTAGCACAGATGAACACCGATTTCTCCGGCGAATTAGGGTTTCGGCCCACGTCGAAGTTTCTCGAACTGGTCGTTGTCGTGGATTCAAACGCGATAGGAGGAAAAGCTCTTCTTGCCGGGGGTTTTTCAAAAATAGCTTTGAAACAAATTTTCGGCGGCGATAGTTTCATCCCATGTCGAAGCCGACCCGCAGGAAAAAATCAGCAGCCGTTATTCTAGGCCTCGGTTTGGATTCGGATGGCCACAAGCGGTTCACCACGGGCCCGAACTTCGCCCTCATGGGGGGCACCGAGGAAACCCACGCCGCCATGTCCGAGCACGCGATCAAAATTAATGAAAAACTGGACGCCAAAGGCAAACGTCTGGACGAAATCAGCGGCGAAGAATTCGACGAAATTGCTCATTCTGTCGGCTTGAAGCGAAATCAGAATTAGAACCCCGACCGTATGAAAACTCCGGCGCCCCTCTTGATTTCCTGCCTTTGTTTTCTAGTTTGCGCCACTGGCTTCGCGGCTCCCGTGACCCCAATCAACGAAGCCGACACCGCGGAAAACAATCTGCCGGCTCAGTATCTGTTACGCTCGAACCTTCAGTTGCAGGACCAATTGCACTCCGCCCTTCAAGCGATCGAACGCGCCCGCGTCGATGCCGAATCCTCTTCAAAACGAAACGCGGATTTTTTCTCCGAGCGCCTCGCGTCCGTGGAAAGGAACCTCGCCCAGCAGCGCGAACACGATTTGGAAACGATGGTTTCCATGCGCGAATCCAACCGGCTCGCGCTGGTTGCCGCCGTCGCGGTTGCAGGAATCGGCATGCTCTGCCTGTTGTTCGCCGCGTGGTTTCAGGTTCGAGCCATGAACCGAATGAGCTTGATGGGATCTCTCGCCGCCCCCGGCTCGCATTCGGAACAGGGTCGGATGCTCGGGGAAACTTTGCCCTCGGTTCCAACGCGATTGAGTGGCACCGACCAGGTGACGGCGCGCTTCCTCTCGGCCATTGACCAATTGGAACGGCGGATTCACGACCTCGATTCTCTCAACGTGACGGCAGTCGAATCCGCGCGGGCCTCGGCCCAGAAACCGCACAGCGATTGGAAACCATCGAGCCGGCCAGCCATCACTTCAGAAACAGTGAGCCAGGTCCGTTCCCTGCTCGTCGAGGGCCAATCCGCTTTGAACAGCAACGACGCGGACGGCGCGCTGCTTTGCTTTGAAAGAGCGCTCGAAATGGATCCCAACTCGGCCGAGGCGCTCGTCAAAAAAGGAACGGCGTTAGAAGCGCAGCGGAAATTGCACGAGGCGATCGAGTCTTATGACCGCGCCATTGTCATGGATTCCTCCCTGACGGTGGCCTATCTCTACAAAGGTGGCGCGTTGAATCGGCTCCAACGTTTTTCCGAAGCAATGGCTTGTTACGAAATGGCTTTGCGAAATCATCCAAAGAAGGCGGCGTAGGCTTCCGGGCGCGTTTCAATGGGCGGTGGTTTTTTCCTCATTCGGTTTCGGGGAAAATCGCGCCTCGCGTATCCACCACGGAAAAACAGTGGCGTAAGAACCTGCCGAATATTTTTCCAACAGAAAATGGGTTTAGCGGTGTTCCGGGCGATTTCGTTCGTGCTACTCTTTTCGGCGTGAAACTTTGGAAACTGATCCTGCTCTTGGCTGTTGTCGTCGCCGGAGTTTTCATTTTTCGGACGTGGCGAAAAACTAATTACGCGAATTTTCCGCCCCGTGCCACCGGGGATTGGATCGCGTTTGGAGATAGCCTCACTGCTGGATACGGGGCCAGTGCCGGAAGCGACTACCCGGCCTTTTTGAGCAAGGCGCTTGGCCGACCCATCCTCAATAAAGGGGCTCCCGGAGAGACGACCGACAACGCTCTCGACAGAATGGACGAAGTAGTCCGCTTACAACCCCGCGTCGTCTTGCTCTGTCTGGGCGGAAATGACGGCTTGCAACAACTTCCGATCAACAAGACTTTCGCGAATCTTTCCACCATCATCGACCGCCTGCACGAGAATGGCAGCTTCGTAGTTCTCATCGGCGTGCGCAGCGCTTCCATTTCCGATAAATACGCGAGCCCATTCAAGAAGCTCGCCAAGGAAAAGCACGTTCTACTCGTGCCCAATATCCTTGGCGGAATATTGGGAAGCCCGAATTTGATGTCGGATTACGTTCACCCGAACGATGAAGGTTATAAAGCCATCGCGGATCGGCTCGAAAAAATTCTGCAACCGCTTTTGCCAAACCTGTAGCGCAACTTTGAACTTAACAAGGAGCAAGCGTGGGAACGGGACGTCCGGTGTCGCGGAGGGTGAGGATGATCGGAAAATTCGATAAGAACTACTGAGTAGCTGCGAGGCCGTGCGCTTCGTCCGTGCCGCGAATGAAACTCCCAACGTATTTTTTCCGGGGAACCCATTCTGCATGACCGTCGCCAAAAACAATATTCCCGCCATCCGCTCCGTGATTGTCGCCGGCGTCAGGAAAATCTTCATTTGGACGATCCGAACCACCGACATCATCCGCATCATAAATAATCCAGACGTCCGAAGGGTTCACCCTTCTGCCGACATAATTGTATTTGGTGCCCGACTGAATTGTGCCGTAGTTATGGGAGTTGGCGCTCTTCTGCGTCTTTCGGATATTCGTAGTTGGAATGACGATCCCCCCGTTTTGTCCGGCAAAGAATCCGGCAACTTCATAACTGTGCCCGCCACCTGGGTTGGCCGTGCTGCCAACAGCGTTTCTGCCCGCAGCATTGTCGCGAAGCGACCGGACGTATCGCGTGGTGCCATGCATTCGATCGGTATAAAGCAACACGCCGGAATTACCCGACCCGCTTGGCCCTTGGTCGTTGGGCAGCAAATTGACTAAATCGTTCGTGACTACATTGCGCGTGGAAGGACAAACAAAACTTTTGAGGTTCGCAATGTATTGCGGGAACAACCAATTCAGATCGTCGTCCGCGTAGGTGATCACTCCGGTCAAAGCATTTTTATCATCTTCGTCCGCGTACATCTGGCTGCCGATGCCCATTTGCTTCTCGTTGTTCAAGCAACCCACTCGCTGCGCCTTGGCCTTTGCTTTTGACAGTGCGGGCAACAACAACCCCGCCAGAATCGCTATGATCGCAATGACCACCAGCAATTCAATCAGAGTGAAACCACCGTGCCTGAGGACCCGGCGATTAAATCGGCCCGTTGAAAAATCAAATTGGCTCGTTCGCTTCATAGAATTCACTCTCAACCGCTTTCCGGCTTACCTTCACGGATTAATTTTCCATATCCTCCACGGACTGGCGCCGGGCCAATCTGCTACACCAGGTTCGTGAAATAATTGACGACCTCCAAGTTTGACCAAGATCACGGGTGGCGGACACGGAAGAATTGCGCACTGCCACTGTTCGCCACGGTGGCGCGAAAAGTTCCAGGGCTTACTTGGACGATCGTGGCGGAAACATCGGCATAGGGACCGGTCACCGCCGACGCGCCCTGCAGTTTAAAGGAGGATGGGACGTCGCTCAAACCGAAGCTAAAATCAATTTGGACAGAGGCGCCCAGGTCGCGCACCGACAAGATGCTCAAGCCGGTGACGCTGACAACTCGAACATTGTCGATCACCACATAGGACTGTTGCGGACTCACCGAATCAAAAGCGTCCTCGTAACCAATCATGATGTTCCCGGAGGCGAATGCCGTGGTGTTGCTATAACTGAGGATTTGGGTGTTGTTGATCCGAAGGGATACGATTTTGCCGATTTGAGTGATTTCCACGTCCGCCCAGAGGGGGGTGGCAAAAACTCCCGAGGGATTATTGACATTGGCTGGTGTACCTGCGACCGCCCACGGCGGGGATTTAAATGCAGCGGCCACACTGGCTGCCGTGTTTGAACTGACAATGGTTGGATTATTCAACGCAGTGGTGGGCGTGGTGTAGAGCGCGTAATTGGGAGAGGATTGGTTGTCCGTTTCAATGGCGAAAAACAATCCATCGAACGTCGTGCCGGGCGTCACTCCTCCGCTGCGCCACCAATTGGTTTTCGTGCCGGAATGATTGATGCCGGCCAGCGCGTATTCGGTCGCGACCGTGCTCGGAAGCGGGACGCTCAGGAACATGTCAAAGCGCAATGCAAAATTTCCGCTGAAACTTTGGCCAACCGGATAGAAATTGAGCGCGGCGGCAGAACCGGTCGTGTCTTTGTTCACATTCAAGAAAAGGCCATTCCCTCCGCCATGCGGGGCGGCCGGAATTCCGAACAAGGTGTAATCGAAATTGAAATCCACGTTGAAATCGGCAACGCCATTGGTCGCCGCAAAATATTGCGTCCAATTTGCCGAGTGGTCGGAATTGAAATCCTCCTGGAAGAGCACCACTTCCGGCGGCCCGTTTGCATCCAGGATCGTGACCGAGGCAGAAGCGGGGGTTCCAATCGAATAAGCGCCCGCATCGGCCGGGGCGACGCTGACCGTGACCGTCTCACTTCCTTCGTAAATGGAATCTTCTACGGGATAAATGTTGAGGTTGGTCGTTT
>JBDSIW010000458.1:0-5408 GCA_039917795.1 Verrucomicrobiota bacterium
GGGTTGGTTGGAATCTTTGGCGCGACCGTCACATTTGTGGCTCTGAAGGTCGGTGCGGGTTTCGTCACATTGGTCTGCGCAAAAGTTGGAATGGATTGCGGCGGATTCAGGTCGTTTTCCAATTGGGCGACCGCCGCCTGCACGCTCGCTCTCTCCGGAGCACTTTTGGCGATGCTCAGGAACTGGCGATAATTCACCAAAGCCTGCTTGTTGTCGTTGGGAGGCTGCTGGTTGGCCACGGCAAGGTTCAGGTAAGCCGGGGCGTAATTGGGATCCAGCTTCAATGCTGCGGCGAAACTTGGGACTGCCTCGCGCGGACGCCCGCGTTGAATCTGGACCATGCCAATCGCGTTTAGAGTTTGGGCGGATGGACGAATTTTTTGCGCCCATTCAAGATTCTTTTTGGCCGCTTCGAGCTGGCGGGCTTTTTCCGCCGCGGGAACCGTATTGGCGTACTGCATCTGGGCCAGGCCAAGTTCGAGCCAGCCATCAGGATTCTTCGGCTCCAATTGAATAAATGTCGTCAGCCGCGCAATCGCGTCGGGAAAATTTCGCTGCTCAAAAAAAAGCATCCCTAAATTGTAGGATGCCGCCGTCAGGTTCCGGTCGAGCGTGAGCGCTTTTTGGTAGGCTTGCGCGGCCTTCCTGGGATACCCCGCGTACTGGTAACCGAGCCCGAGCTGATTCCAGGCTTTGGCGTGATTCGGGAACGCCGTGGTAGCCTCTTCGAACTTCATCACCGCCTCGGGATATTTGCCCGCCTTCAGCAGTTTTTCGCCTTTCGCAAGAGCTCGCGTCCCGGCTGGAGCGCATCCTTCCCAAGACGATGCCAACCCAATTAAAACGGAAAAAACCAAAAGAATTTCGGTCCGTTTTTTAATGGTCAGCATTCGAAGGGGTGGTAACATCCGCCGCTCTAAGTGTCAAGAAACGGCCAGTTTTCGCAGTGATCAGGCAACTTTTTTTATTAATTTTCGTCGCGCTCCCATTTCTCCAGGCGGTGGCGTCCGAAACGATTTTCTCGCAACAGGGCGCGGCCCGCAACGCGCGCGTCGTGATCACTTCCGACCCAAGCGCAACCATGGCCTTTCAGCCGCAGCCGGAAAGGGTCCGCAAACTCGTAAATCGCGGCTTGCTCCAGTTCTCTGGCAAAACCAATGCCAGCCAGGTTTGGGATGGATTTTTCAAGACCAATGACGTGATCGGCATCAAGGTCTATTCCGCCCCAGGAGCGAACAGCGGCACCCGGCCCAGTGTGGTTGCGGCGGTCATCGAGAGCCTGCTCGCTGCAGGCATTTCTCCGGGAAAGATCATCCTTTGGGACAAGGAAATGGTGAATCTGCGTCTCGCTGGATTCGCGGAACTGGCGGAGCGTTATAAGATTAGGCTCGAGGCCGGCTCGGGCTCCGGCTACGACGTCAAGGAATTCTACGAAAGTCCGCTCATTGGCAATCTGGTTTGGGGCGATTCAGAATTTGGGAACAAGGAAAACAACGCAGGAAGAAAATCGTTCGTCTCAAAACTGGTGACAAAGGAGATCACCAAAATCATCAGCATCGCACCGCTGCTCAATCATAACCTCGCGGGGACGACCGGCCATTTGTGCAGCCTTGCGCTCGGGAGCATTGATAACACGCAACGATTCGAGCAAGGGGAACGGCTCGCCACTGCGATTCCTGAAATTTATGCGCTCCCCGTTTTGGGCGACAAAGTTGTGCTGAACATCACCGACGCCCTGCTCTGCCAATATCAAGGCGAACAGCGCAGCCTGCTTCACTACTCGTCAGTCCTGAACGAAATCTGGTTCAGCAAAGATCCCGTTGCGCTGGATGTCCTCGGGATTCAAGAGCTCGATCGCCAACGGATGGCGGCGAAGGTTCCAGCCAACAAAGCGAATTGGGACATCTACCACAATGCGTCGTTGTTGGAGCTCGGCGTGAGCGAGCCGAAAGTCATTCAAATCGAGCGAACTCCCTAGGGAATCTGCCAGAATTTTCGGCGAAGATTTCAGCGCCTGTTATTTTCTCAGCCGGAAGAAAGTCGCGGTGTTAGTGGTCGAATTTGTCACCGTGTTTTTCCCATTTGCCACCACAGGCACGTTCGTCACGGCGATCCAATTGGTGGACCCAAGATTCGTGCTCGCCTGCAAAGCAAAGCCGGTCGCCGATGAAGGCCAGGAAATCGCCACCGCATTCGTCAACCGGCTGATGGAAACCGTCACGACATCGATTACAAAATTCGCCGCGCTCGATCCGGTTCCACCCGGAGCCACCACGCTGATTGGCCCTGTCGTCGCATTGGTCGGGACGATCACGGTGAGCTGAGAATTGTTGATCAAAGAAAAACTGGTGGCGTTGACGCCATTAAATTTCACCAGTGTGGCGTTGGTGAAACTGGTGCCTGTCACAGTAACCGAATTTCCCGCGATCCCGCTGGAGGGATTAAATCCGCTCACCACTGGCGGCACAAAAAAATTGGCGGCCGAAATGGCCATGCCGCCGGGCGTTGTCACAGAGATTTTTCCGCTCGTCGCGCCCGCCGGGACTGTTGCCGAGATCGACGTGTTGTTGACCACGGAAAATGTCGCGGACACTCCGTTGAAACTGACTGCGGAAGCATTGGTGAAATTTGCGCCCGTGAGGGTCACCGACGCCCCCGGCGCGGCGAACGTCGGGGCGAACGAGATTATCGCCGGCACCACAAAAAAATTCGTCGTCGTCGTGACCGAGCCATTCGTCGTGGTGACGGAAATCGGGCCGCTCGTGGTATTGGCCGGAACCGTGGCCACAATCTGGTTGGCCGTGGGAGTGCCGACGATAGTCGCGTTGGGTCCGCCATTAAACTTCACCACCGGATTTCCCAAAAAATTCGCGCCGGTCAGTGTGACGTTAGTCCCGGTGTTTCCCACAAAAGGCGAGAAGCCCAGGATCGTCGGCAACACGACAAAGTTGCTGCTGGAAAAGGCCTGTCCTCCCGGCGCGGTCACATTGATCAAACCCGTGTTCGCGCCAGCAGGAAGCGCCGTGGTGATTTGGGAGTTGGAATCGATCGTGAAGGCCGCGCCTACGCCGTTGAACTTTACCGCCGTTGTGCCCGCGAAATTCTTGCCCGTGATCACCAGGTTGGTGCCCAATCTCCCGAGACCGGGAGAAAAACTGGTGACGCTCACGGGCGCAAAAAAATTGCTGCTGGTCGTGAAAGTGAGGTTGGAACGCGTCAGCCGGATTGGCCCGGTCGAGACTCCGGCGGGGGCGGAAATCATGATCTGCGTGTCGCTCGTCAGTTGAGTGATCGTCCCTTTGGTCCCATTAAAACTGGCGTTGGTGACTCCCGTGAAATGAACACCGTTCAGCGTGACAACGGTTCCTCCCGCGCCGCTCGTCGGGGAAAAGTCGGTGACGTAAGGTTCCTGGCCGATCACGGTGAAATCGATGGCGCTGCTAACGGGAAAATTGCCCGGCTTCTTGAGAGTAACGGGCCCTGTCACCGCCCCGGCAGGAACCAACACGTTGATTTGGGAGTCCGAGATCACCGAACCCGCCGCGCCCTTATTGTTGAAAAATGTCACGTTCGTCACCCCCACGAAACCGGAACCCTCAATTCGCACCTGCTCCCCGACCGTCCCAAATTGCGGGGTGAAAGTCGTGATGCTCTGGCCAAAAGCGTTTTCGCCGCCGAGCGCGGCCGCCAAACAAATGAGCGTGAAAAAAAGGGATTTAAAATTCATGGGAATCCTGCGCATTCAAGGAGCGAAGTTTTTATCAACAGTTCAACTCAGGAACAAGCCTCGTTCTTGAAACATGACTCAATAAAACCGCGAATCGCAGAAAATTCCGCTTCCCCCGCGATCGTGTGAGCTTTGTGAAATTCCCGCCAGTCGATTTTCAAACCACCAGCCTGTAGTAATTTGACCTGCTTCTTGACATCGGCGAATGGGACGAGCGTGTCCTGAGTCCCGTGCGTGATCAGAATGCGCTGCTGTTTCGCCACGGGCGACAGCTCCCGCAATAACTGCTCCGGTTCATGCGCGTAGCCGCTCACGCCGATCAGGCCCGCGAACAGGTGCGGATAGCGCAAACCGACATCCAATGTCATCAGGCAGCCCTGCGAAAAGCCGAACACGATGGTTTGGTTTGTTGGAAAATTCTTCCGGCGCATTCCGTCCAGCAATTCGACCAGCATTTTGCGGCTGCGTTGAATGCCGGGCGTTGGATTGCCGGCAAAATCGTACCAGGAAAAGCCGGAAAAATAAGTGTCGGGCGCGTTGACGAAAAGGTAATTCAGCCAAGGCAACCGCATGGCGTCGGGCGCCCAACGATAACCCTCCATGCTGTCGCCCAGCCCATGCAACAAGATGAGCAGGCGGTGACTCTCTTTTTGCTGGGCGGGGAAAAAATCGGTCTCAAGCATCGCAAAGTAATCGCGCAAGAAAACGCGAACGCAAAGAAATTTTGTCGTAGTGAGTCGATGACCTCCGCTGTCATCTACCTCATCAAAATATGCCGGTCACCGACGCGCCGCCACAAATGTGTGACTGAAAAAACCCCGTTTCACTTCCTCAATTTTCCAATCCACCGCCAGCGGCCAAAGCCCGGAGACCTCCCTGCCCCGAAATCCGGCGCGGACGCTGATCGTAGCGTCGTGGCGCGTCACGGCATTGCAACCAATCAACCCAAGAAGTTTTGTCCCGGCGAGCGCGGACGGAGTCCGGCGCGGTTCGCAGGCTACGAACGCCTTCGTTTTTGCTGCAACGAACCCCAGCAACGTGGACAATTTGCCCGGTTCAAAATGATGGAGGAACAAGTTTGTGAAAATACAATCGACCGGTTCACAGGTGGCCAGAAAATCGAACACGTCCGCAGAAATAAATTGGGCCGACCAGCCGAGCTGGCGGAACTTCCGAGAAATTTCCGGATCAGCCAGATTTTGCCGGTCCACCAAAGTGAGTTCGACACTTCTCCACCGCTCAGAAAATTCCCGCGCGAGCCGCAAAGCGAAAGTGCCGTCGCCTGCCCCAAGCTCAAGGATTCTCTGTGGCCCATCGCCGGGAAAAATGCGGTTCAATTCGCGCGCCACAATCCGGGCGTTGCCCATGATGAAATTAACTCGTCGCAAATCGAGGCGGGATCGCACTGCATGGGGATCCTTCTCAGGCAAACCGTCGAGCCATTCGGGTTCCACCGTGCGCTTCATCATTCCACTTCGAGCAATGCGCCGTGCGAACTGAATCCGGCGCCGAAAGATGCCAGCCACCAAAAGCCGCCGGGCGCGTTTTCACGCAAAGCTTTTTCTAGAACGAAGAGAACAAACGGGCTGCTCAAATTCCCGAACTCGCGAAGAATGGCGGCGCTCCAGCAAATGTCGGTCGGCGAAAGATTCAGCTTGTTCTGAAGCGCCATTAACACATC
>JBDSIW010000459.1:0-4793 GCA_039917795.1 Verrucomicrobiota bacterium
TCCGAATGTTCAGGTCGAAGCGAACGACAACGGCGACGAAACGATGACGAACGCCGCACCCGCCATTGAGGAGGAGGATAAAACTCCGGGCCTGCGGCACGAGGCGATCGTGGAATTCGGCAAGGACGTTGTGTTGAAGGCTTCTGATTCTGCGGAAGTGATCGTTGTCATCGGTGGCTCGGCTAAAATTCTGGGGAAATGCGACGATGTCATTGTCATCGGTGGTGAATTGGATGTCGAAGGCAAGGTGCGCAGCTCCGCCATCGTGGTGCTCGGCACGCTGCGCGCTTTTAAAAACGCAGTCCTGAACGGCGACGTCGTGGCTGTGGGCGGCGGATTGGAAATCGAGGAAGGTGCCACGATTTCGCGGCGACCGGTGGAGATCGGCTTTCATGGATTGAAAATGGAGTGGCTCAAGAAATGGCTGGTTCACTGCGTGCTGAAAATGCGTCCGCTCGCTCCCCAAGTTGGCTGGGTCTGGGGATTCGCGGGAGTATTTTTCCTGGTTTACCTGTTGATAGCCGCCGCATTCCCTCGCCCAGTCCAGGCGTGCGTCGATGAATTGACGCGTCGCCCTGCCACGACTTTTCTGGCTGGCGTGCTGATGAAGCTGTTGTTCCCGATCCTGACCATCGTCCTGATAATGACTGGCGTCGGAGTGCTGGTGGTCCCATTCCTCGTCGCGGCATGGATCATCGGTTTTATTGTGGGTAAGGTGGCGATTTTGGAATTTTTCGGAGGGAAGATCGGCCAGTCGTTCGGCGCAGGCACCAAACCGATCGCGGCTTTCATCATCGGTTCTATACTAATCACGCTGCTCTACCTCGTGCCGTTCATTGGATTGATCACCTTCGCCGTGATCAGCCTTTGGGGACTCGGTGCCAGCGCCACTGCGTTGTTGAGCCGGTTTCGACGCGAGCGCCCCGCCAAGCCCGCTCCGACCCTGCCGGGAAATGGAACCAATCCGCCGCCGTCGGCAAGCATCCCTTCTGCGGCGGGTATCGAGAATATGGCCCAGGAAAGCATTCCCTCCGCGCCGCCGATTGCGACTCCGGGTGTCGCGCAAACTCAATTGCCGACCGCCCTAGCGTTCCCCCGCGCCAGTTTCTGGGAACGAATGGGCGCTGGGATTCTGGACTTAATTATTGTCGGAATTCTCGGCGGATTGGTGGGCGGTCCGCCCCAGGGATTTCTAGTGGCGCTGACCTACTTCGCCGGGATGTGGGCGTGGAAAGGAACGACCATAGGCGGAATCGTCCTTAAACTCCAAGTGGTGCGGGTGGATGGCGGGCCTTTCACGATTCTCGTAGCGATCGTGCGGGGGCTTGCGGCGGGATTCTCGGCGCTGGTGTTGTTCCTCGGCTTTTTCTGGATCGGTTGGGATCGCGACAAACAGGCGTGGCACGATAAAATCGTTGGCACAGTGGTTCTGCGGATGCCTTACTCGACTGCTCTTGTGTGTCTCTAAGCTTCTTTCGGTTTTTGGAACCACAGGCAAAAAAAATCGAGGCCCGGAAAACCGGGCCTCGATGCGTTGAAAATCAAATCTTAGTAGCGACCACGTCCGCCACCACCGCCGCCGCCACTGCTGCGTCCACCGCCGCCGCCACCGTATTCACGGCGACCACCGCCACCGCCGCCCGGAGCGCGTTCTTCGCGAGGCTTGGCAATGTTGACGGTCAAGGCGCGTCCGTCCATGTCTTTGCCGTTGAGGGCTTCGATGGCTTTGTTCGCTTCGTCGGCTGAGCTCATGGTGACGAATCCAAAGCCGCGGGGGCGGCCGGTTTCGCGATCCATCATCAGGTTGGTTTCCGTGACAGTACCGAAAGCCGCAAATGCGTCATTCAGGTCGTTTTCCGTGGTGTTGAAGGAAAGATTTCCCACAAATAATTTATTACTCATTATGAAGTTTTACTGTCCGAAGAACCATTTACTTTCCAGAAGACTGTTCCCGAACGTCGGGTCTAAAATCATCACTGAACTGAGTTCACTTGAAGATCTACCATGCCTTGAAAGAGACTAGCCATCTAACAGAACGAGTACAATATCGCTGGTCCCCGCCAAATAGCCACAACTATTTGCAAATATTTTTCGCAGGGGGTCAGCATGCGAAATTCTATGACTCGAACTCGCCGCGCCAAGATCATCAATTTCGTCTCGATTTTTCTACCGCCCAAGTTTTCGCGTTGATTTCAGGAATCAATCTCGTTATTGCTCACCGCGAACACAAAATAAATCTATGGCCCAACCTCTTTTCCATCCGAGCATCGAAGGCGCACAACACGGCAATAAATCCCTGCCGGATTTTCTAACCTACGCAAAAAAATCGGGCGCGACAGGCGCGCAGCCGTCCAATTTCATGCTGCATGACGCCAAAGGCCTGAGGGGAGCCAGGGCGATTCAGCAGATTTTTTCCAAGGCGAAGATGACGCTGGACGGCATTTCGGCGCATTGCCCTTTTTGGGTTCACACGACGGCTTGGACGGGAAGCCCGACGGTGCGTCCTTTTCTTCCGCCGGAAGTTGCGAAGAAATCCCCGGATCAAATCGAAAAATGGGCGGAGGATTATCTGCTCGGCCTGATGGATTTGTGCGCGGAACTGAAAATGAAAATTCTCCCCATGTTCTGGGGGGTGGCGTTCGGCTGGGAGACGGCGACCGGTTATCCGTGGGGCTTCTGGAAAGGCGGCGATTACGATTTAATCGAGGAAGGCAAGGAGCGTTTCGTGAAAAAAACGGCGAAGTTGCGCAAGCACGCGAACAGCCTGGGAATTTTTCTCGCTCACGAAATCCACGGCGGCACCGCGGCCATGACTGCGGACGATTTCAACCTGTTGGTCAGCATTTGCGACGGCGATAAATGTCTGGCGGTGAATGCCGACCCGTCACACTGCTGGGAAGGCGAAGATTGGGAAACACGTTTCACAAAAGTCGCGCCGCGGATTTACGGTTGCCACGTGAAGAACTTCGCCATCCGGAAAGGCATCCCGCTGCGCATGATGGAGCCGAACTGGCAGAAGCGCGGGATGCAGTTCTGCGATATACCCTCCGGCGACCTCAATATGATTCGTTACGCTGAGTTGATGATTCTCGCGGGATATCCGCAGCGTTACCGGCAGGTGATGGGGACCAAAACCGCGCCGCTCGTTGTTGAGGCGGAAAGCGCCTACCGTGACCTCGATGCCACGAGCACAAACGCGATTCAATATGTGCGCGACAATCTTTGTTTCCCGATCGCGGCGGGATCATTTGAAGATGGAATGGGGGCTTGAATCTAAAAGAAAAATCGACGCGAGCCGTCCGTGTGGACGGCTTTCTCTTGCCGCATTCCGGCCCCGTTATTTTTTCTCCGTTGCTTTCGCGGCGGCCTCGGCTGTGTTCGAGACAAATTTTTCCAGCCGCGCTTTCTCCAGCGGAGTGATTTCGAGTTTCAAGGCGTCTTTGTAACATTGGTTGGCCGAGGCGGGTTTGCCTTGGGCAAAATATAAATCTCCGAGTTTCTCGGTCAGAATCGCGCTGGTCTTTGTCAACGGTTGCGCTTCGAGATATTGAACCGCGTCCGCGATCGCAAAACCTTGCACGAGGTTTAAATCGACTACGCGAAGGTGGGACCACTCAATCAGTTTGCTTTTGCGAGCCAGCAGTTCTTCATGCAACTCCTGCGGCTTTCTCCCAAACGGCCTGTAAAGCGGATCGCCAATCACAGTGGTCTGCCACGACAACGAACCTTGCGACGCGTAGGCGGCTTCTCCAAAACTGAATCCCTGGAACATCAACCTCGCAAAAAAAGTTCCGATGTCCGGAGTGCCAGCCAGATACGGCTCATCCACCGCGCCCATTGTCGCGGTGACGCCGCTGGCGAGAAGTGGCCCGACCCAATTCTGATTCGTGCTGCGCAAAGTGGCCGCGCTGTAGGAATGAAGGTGGTAGCCGATGGCGCCGGGCATCCATTCCACTTGCGAATTTGCGAATGGCCCCGAGGCGGCGCTGTCGTACCAACCCGCGTAAAAAGCAATCTGGCTCATGGGATAATCGGCCGAAAAAGTCGTGGGTTTGTCGTCGAGAAGTGTTTCAAAACCGAAGCGCGCGTTGGCTTCCGCAGCGGCGTGGATCCAGTCATCGCCCATCTTGTATTCGTTGGTCATCCCGCGCGTGTCGAAATACCCGCGTCCCCAAAGGCCGTTGGTTTCCGCCTCCATAGCTTTATCCACCAGCCCGCGCGCAATCGCGGCGCTAGGTCCATCAACACGAGCCACCAAAAGAATTCCGTTGGTCGGATTTAACATTGCCGCGTTCGTTGTCCCGTAGTACGGATTCACTGAAGGTCCGGCCAGCAAACGCTTCGGATCGTTGAGCGGAATCAAAGCCAGCTCTGCGTCAACTGCGGCCTCGTTACGTCGAAGTTCCACCTTCAATTTATCCGCGTCGGGTTCGACGAGGCCGTTGTCGCGAAGAATCCGGGATGGAACGCCATAGCATAAAACCGCATAGCGAATTTTCGCGGCGCTCAATTGCCATTTGATGGCGGTTTCCTTGTTGGTTTCCTTCAGAAAGCTGGCGCGATAGACAAAGATCGCTTTGTCCTCAAGAAATTTTAGGAGCGGTTTTTCCAAATTGTTTCGAAATTCCGACCGCGTCATGGCCTCACTCGTCGGCAGGTCGAGTCCCACGACCTGATTGGATGGAACCTGTCGCCGCAGAGCGTAATGAAGAGCCACCTCTTTGGATTCCGGGAGTCGCGAATTGTAAACCACCACTGCGGATGAACCCGGCTCAACCGCATACGTGCAAGGC
>JBDSIW010000460.1:0-3564 GCA_039917795.1 Verrucomicrobiota bacterium
TGTTTCTGCTGCGTCGAGTTCGTCACCAGTATGCACACACAACGGCCTCATAAGAAACTAGGCGTTTAAGTCGTTGAGGCGCATGTCAGTTTATAGCCGAGGGTGGCGGCGGTTTGTTCGAGGCGGTCATGTTTAATGTTCCTGACTAAACCGCCTGGCTCGGCTCTCCGACACACGCCAGCGCCCAACCCACCTTCCCGGAAAACAGACACTCTTCGCTTCGACATCGCCAGCCATAGTGACTAGGCCGCTCTACACGCATGGACTCAATCGCCACCTACTCAGACAGAATCGTGAGCGCCAAGCGTCAGTTCACGCTGATGCCCGATGTCGTGCTCGTGTGTGGTTCTACGATTTCGGGCACTCGCTTCGAGTTGCACGTTCCTCTGGAATCGTTGCGGCCAGAGCGATCACGCATTTTCTACCGGCAGAGTGCGTTCTGGGCAGGCGTCGGTTTGGCAGGCGGTGCGGGCTTTGTGCTTATCATCATCTCCAACCTTCCAGGCATTGAGTGGGTTTCTGTCCCGATTCTTTCCATCATCGCGCTCGGCGTGCTCGGTTTGTTGTTCGCCTTCCTCACTGGACGCAGGCTTGAGGTCGCTCGCTTCCTCACGACCAGCGGCACAGTTGGCCTTGATGTCATCCGGGCTGGGCGAGAGCGCGACCGCTTCCAAAGTTTTGTCGATGCAGTCACACATCAGATACAGTCACGACGAGCGGCCTCGTAAGAAACTAGGCGTCTAAGTCGTTGGGGCGCATTTGAGTCTGTTGCCGGGGGTGGCGGGATTTTGTTCGAGGCGTTTGATTCGACTTTTCCTGATTTTTCTTCGGCGTTGTTCCAGGCGGTTGGGTCATAAGCCGTGCGATGTTGATCCGGTGTCGGAGAAGGCTCCTCCGATTATGCGTCGTTCAGCCACTTAAATCTCCGATCCCTATTCATTCCCTCTTCGGCTCAGGCACGTCGATGCCGAGTGCGGCGGCCAGATCGATTTCGTGCTCCTGTTCCTGGACGATGATGCCGCGCAACGTTTCGCTCAGCGCAAATTCTCCCATCGCTTCGGCCTGCCGAATGCGCGTCCGATAATTGGCGACCGTTTCCTGCTCATTTTCCAGATCAAAGCGCAGAAGTTCCTTGGGCTCTTTTGAAAGTTTGACCGGCTTGGCGACCACGACTGGCGTGCCACCGAGGTAATCAATCTGCTTGGCAATTTTCAGGGCGTGATCGAGTTCTTCGCCGGCATGTTTTTCCAATTCACGCGCGATGTCCGTGTAAGCGGCACCTTTGAGCAATTGGCTGTAAACGGTGTAGGCGATAATGGCCTGGTATTCACGGGCCAGATCGTCGTTGAGAAGTTCCACCATTTTTTCGCGGGAAATATTTGTGTTGTCCGAAGAAGATCCAGTTTTTGGCGTTTGCATGCCGAGAGATTGGCGGGATAAGCAACGGAGTCAATCGGGGGTTTCCCTGTAGGAAGAGGCGAAAAACGGAAGCTGTAGAACCTTTATGGCTCGGGCAAACGCTCGGCGGCTTCCATGATGAACCACGCTTCCACGCGCTTCCGTGCCCAATGCGTTTTGCGCAGAAAGGTGAGGCTGGATTTTACGCTGGGATCATGCAGGAAGCAGCGGACAGGAATTCGCCGGCCCATTTCCGCCCAGCCGTGTCGTTCCATCAAATGTTTGACGATGGATTCCAGTGTGATGCCGTGAAGGGGATCGCGGGGATGAAAGGTCGGCGAGGTCACGTCGCAGGCTAACGGCGAGGCCAATCGGCGTCAAAAAGAGAATTTTTTTCACGCGCCCCTACGCCCCCTTCGGGGCGGACACCAGCATCCGCTCAGGAAATATACGAAAGTCGATAGCGCGATGCTTTTCCTGTGCTAAACTAGACGACTTTTGCACGATCGCGCGAAGGAAAAGGAGGAGGTCGCAGTCACAGTTTTTAGGAGAGCCGTGTCGCGACCATGAGCAAAATTAAATACACATGAATCGTCGTTTTATTTATTTCGCCTTAAAATCCGTCTGCGCGTTATTTATAATTTCTGCCGTCACCCTGGCCCAAGCCCAGCAAATGCCGGTCAAGCCCCGTCAATTTCCGCCCGGCGCCATCAATCGCGCGGAAGATCTTCCGCCCGGCCGTTTGCGAACCCACATTGAAAAGCTGGCTCCCGGCGCCAAGTCGCGCGCCGTAGAGCATTTGCGGAATTTTCATTTCACCGAGCTTGATTTGCCATCATTGGAAGTGGACGCCTCGGGCGGAGTTTATTACGCGGACGAATTTCCTCCCGCCGCAGAGTCCGCCGGGTCGGACGCAATTGTCTCTGCGGCGTCGGTCCCGGTTTCGCCGTTTCCCGCAAGCTCCATTTTTCACAGCAAGCCCGGCGCGGCGAATGTGATTTACCTGAATTTCTCCGGCGAAATCGTCACCGGCACCGAATGGAATACTTCGTTGGGACGAACGGAAATCCCCGCGGTCGCCTTCAGCACTGATGCGGACTTCACCACGTTCAGCGACGCCGAGCAAACAGCAATCAAACGGATCTGGCAGCGCGTGGCCGAGGACTTCGCTCCGTTCAGCGTGGATGTCACCACAGAACGTCCGGCCAATTTCGGAACGCGCACGGCCCAGGTGCTGATCACACGCAACACCGACGCCACCGGGAGCGTGAATCCTTCCTTCACCTCGGGTGGCGTCGCGTATGTCGATGTCTTCGGCTCCTCCGGTTTTGCGAGTGTTCGGCCGGCGTGGATTTATTTTAATAATCTGTCGAGCGTGGAATCGTTCATTGCCGAGGCCGCCTCTCACGAGATTGGCCACAACCTGGGATTGAGTCATGACGGGAAAACCGACGGCAACTCCTATTATGGCGGGCACGGCACGGGAGATACTTCCTGGGCACCAATTATGGGCACGGGCTATAACCGCAACGTGAGCCAATGGTCGAAGGGCGAATATTACCTGGCCAACAATACCCAGGACGATCTCTTGACCATCTCAGCGAAAATTCCCTATCGCACCGATGACGCGGGCGACACCATGGCGACGGCGAAAGCTCTCGTGCTCTCGGGCACAAATATTATTTCCACCACGCTCGACGACGATCCGGCCAACGCCAATCCAGCGAACAAAGGCATTCTGGAACGCAACACGGATGTGGACGTTTTTTCCTTCAGCACCGGGACCGGGCCAGTGAGCCTGACGGTAAATCCCTGGACGATTGCCACCGGAACCCGCGGGGGCAATGTGGATTTGCTTTTGGAACTTCGTGACTCCAGCGGCGCGGTCATCATCACGAACAATCCTGCCAGCACGACCTCGGCGCAGATTCAGACCACGCTCGCGCAGGGAACTTATTACCTTTTTATCCGGAGCGTTGGAGTCGGTGACCCATTTTCTGCGACGCCGGAAGGCTACACCTCGTACGGTTGCGCGGGAGAATATTTTATCAGCGGCTCCGTGTCGTCGTCGAATGCCTCCGCAGTGCCCGTCCAAATCAACGTGACTGCCAACGATCCCAGGTTTGGTTCCGTCAGCCCGGCGAGCGGGATTTATCCGATTGGATC
>JBDSIW010000461.1:0-9290 GCA_039917795.1 Verrucomicrobiota bacterium
CAGCCGTATCGCATGGTCAAGGATCTGCGCACAGGCGTCGAAACCAGCAATGTGCAAGCGGTCATGGACGGCGACCTTGATCCGTTTGTGAACGGCTGGCTCCGCGCGGGCTGCCCGTTGAAACGGATGCAGGGCGTCAAAGACGAGGAAGAATAATCAGGGCCGGAACATCGGTTGCCCGAGAGTTCCGATCTTGCGAATCAGGTAACAGCGGGAAAGATCCGAGTCGTAAACGTAAATTGTGGCGGTGTCCGGGTCGAAGAAGCCAGTCCCGCCGTTCGGATAGGCAATCACTTTCAGGCGCGACCAGTCTTTCGGAGGCGCATCTTTGCTCTCGACCGCACCAACCGTGAGGGCCACGCAAAGCCCGAAAAGGGCTCCGATGATTAACAGCAAACCTCCATTACTTGATTTCATAAAACCTTTCGTCGAATTGTTTCCTCTAACTTGGGGTTTTCGCCGCAGGAATCAAGTCGCAGGAGCAATTGTGCTTTCCGCGCCTGTCCCCATCTGAAAAAATCTGCGGGTGAACATCCTCGATACGATTGTCGCGCAGAAACGAATTGAAGTGGCGAAACTGCCCGCGCGCCGCATCGCCGCCGGGGAACTGCAAGACGCGATGCTCGAACGAAACGAGCGCCGCGATTTCTCTGCCGCTCTCAGAAATCCAAAGCGCGGCCCGGTGGCCTTGATTGCCGAGGTGAAAAAAGCGTCGCCTTCCGCCGGGGTGATTTGCCGGGATTTTGACGCCGTGCGCATCGCGAAGGAATATGAAGCGGCGGGCGCCAGTTGTTTATCGGTGCTGACGGATGAAAGGTTTTTCCAAGGCTCGCTCGAATATCTCAGGGCCATTCGAAGCGCCGTGAAAATTCCTTTACTGCGCAAAGATTTCATCATCGACGAACGCCAGATCCTTGAGGCCATCGAATGGGGGGCCGATGCGATTCTGTTAATTGTGGCCATTCTTTCGGATGAAAAGCTCCAACATTTCCACGCGTTGGCCAGCGAGGCAGGTTTGGCCGTGCTCGTGGAAGTCCACGATGAAACCGAGCTGCTGCGCGCTCAGCAATTTCATCCTCTGTTGATCGGAGTCAACAACCGCGACCTGAAAACTTTCACGGTCGATTTGGCCACCACCGAGAAACTGGCCCGGAAAATCAAAGCGGATGAATTGAAAACCTCCGAAACAAACGGCCCGCAGTCCATTCTCACTCCATTCTCAACGCCGTTGCTGGTCTCGGAAAGCGGGATCCATTCGCGCTCCGATGTCGAACGCCTTGCTCGTTGCGGCGCAAAAGCCATCCTGGTGGGCGAATCGTTGCTCAAGGAGAAGACCATTTCGGAAAAGGTCTCAGCGTTATTGGGATTCTGAAACGTTTCGCGGCTTCAAAATATCGAGACGGCTCACCTCCCCTGTCTCTTCCAAAGTCCAGCAACGGGAGGTCTGTAGCTCCCGCATTTGGAGTCCATTCGGCGGGAAGTGCGATGCCGTTGTCAAATCTCCACATCGAAACCCACGTCCGCCTCGCACTCTCGACTCGAAAAGTAAAAGGCGATTGACAGCACAAGTGCGAAAGAGTTTCGTCCAGTCGGATTTCTTCAGAAAAAAGGAGCGGTTCGTTAATAATGATAAAAAAAATTCGTCTCGTACGTCTTGCTGCCTCCCTATGTTTCGCACTCATTGCTTTTTTTTCCGCCCCTGTTTTCTCGGTATTGGTCATTCCAAACGTTGTATTGGCTTGGGATCCGAGCCCGGACATCAATGTCGTAGGATATTATCTCCATTTCGGGATCGAGAGCGGCAATTACACGACACATCAAGACGTCAGCAGCCGAATCAGCACGGCGGTCGCCGGCTTGACGAAGGGGACCACGTATTATTTTGCGGTCACGGCCTATACCGCGGACGGTCTAGAAAGCGATCCCTCGAACGAGATTTTTTTTATCGTCCCCGGAATTCTTCGTGTGGAAGCGGCACTACCGGGCGATCCGGTGCAGATAAATTTTCCAGTTGAACCGGGCCACCGCTACATTTTGCAATCGAGCGCGGATCTTGAATCGTGGACAAATCTTTGGGAAAAGTTGGGCGTTGCCAACGAATGGGTCGGATTTACCGATGCGAATGCCATCGCGTTACCCAAACAATTCTACCGGCTGGAATTGCGAAAATAAAGTGGATCAGGCGAAATATCTCGACGCCAGCGGCCAGAATTAAAACCAGGAGAATTTTTCCGGAACATAAATGATGTCGTGGGGCTTGATGCTGAAGGGCTCGACCGTTTTTCCCCGGAGCGCATCTTTCAAGTTGAGCCGGAAATTCTTGACCTCGCCATCGTCATTGCGAATCACGAGCACGTTTTTCGCGTTCGCCTTGGAATTATCGAAACCGCCTGCTTCCATGATCGCCTCAAGAGCCGTTAACGGCCGATCCGCCAGAAATTTGCCAGGTTTCAAAACGGCGCCCATAACGAAAACCGGGAAAGACGATGACTCGACGCTCACCGTGACTTCCTTGGTCAATAATTGCGGCGCATAACGCCGGATCACTTCCGCCTCGAGTTGGGTAGGAGTCATTCCGGCAGCCGTGATTTCGCCACCCATTTGCAAGGTGATTTTTCCATCGCGCCGGATGGGTTGCACCGTGTTCAAATTGGCGGCGCCTGGGAAGGTCAATTTCACCACGTCGCCTTCACGCAGGACGATGGAATTGGAAACGTTCGTTCCAGTTAAGGAGGCGCCATTTCCCATCTCGGGAAAATCAAAATTCGATTTCCTCGACGCACTCGTATGACACCCGGCAATCAATACGCAGAAAGCGCATAAAATCAGCGCGGGTGCCGGGGGCAGTTGGAGGGAAAATTTCACCCGGCGCAACCATCCCTTAACGATGAGTATAGAAATGTGATTCATAAGAAAGCGAACGCGCCGACGCTAGCGATTGGTGGAAAGCGAATCAAGCTTTACCTCTTCACTCCTCTGATCGACTGGTTCTTCGCGCGAAAGCGCGCGCGGGTCAGTTCCGTTACCCGTGTGGAATATAAGGGCGGTCGCGCAGCAAATTCCCCGACGCGCGATTAGTGCCGCACTATATTGTTTCCGATTCATTTCGCCCATATAAAGAGATCTGTAGTACAGCGGGATTACATTTTGAAAACATCAGCAACCATCTCCGTTGCAGAAAAACCTGCCACTGAACCCAGCGACGCCTCTCATTCGGTGGACGCAGAAACCGCTGTCGGCAACCTAGACATCCTATGACATTTCACCAACTCCCCATCGAAGAGCGCATCAAAGCTTCCTACCAGCAACTCGAACGCATGCGCCGTCCCAACGGCGGGTACGTCGCGAGTCCCTACAATGCCGAGGACGGCTCGGGTGACGCCTACAATGTGTTTTGGATTCGCGATATCATGTTCGCCACCTATGCCAACGAATATCTCGGCTGTTTCGATCGCATGGTGGAAAGTTTTCGGCTGGTGCTCGATATTTTTAAAAAGTTTCATCCGCGCATCGTCCAGGCCTCGATCATCAAACCCGACGTGCGGCACCAAACCGGCCAGTTCATGCCCGCGCGTGTTCACCCCACGACGCTCGACACCATCACCGACGCGTGGGGCCATCACCAGCTCGATGTCTATGGCCTGTTCATGTACAAAATGGGAGACCTGATCAAAAAAGGATACGGGTTTCGCTTCACCCATGAAGACTTCACGCTCATCAGCCATATGCGGAATTATGTTTTCAACATGGGCTTCGAGGCGGATTACGGCATGTGGGAGGAAGGACCTGAGGAGCATTCCAGCAGCTTTGGAGCGGTGCTCGGCGGGCTGATGATGTGGTTCGACCAGGGCTTCTACGATTTCAAATACAAACATAAAATTCAGATCAGCCATTACGTTCCCGTGAGTGAACGAATGATTGCCGACGGATTCAGCGCCCTTTCTCGGATTCTCCCGCGCGAATCCCCCGGGCGACCCTTCGACCTCGCTCAACTCAGTCTGATCTGGCCCTACAACATCGTGGATTTCGACGTGAAGAAAGAAATCCTGGGCAACATCGAGACGCATCTGGTCGGCGAACGCGGCGTGCGACGGTATCCGGGCGATGTGTATTGCGGCAAAGGTTTGGTGGCGGGCCGCGACGAGGCCGCGCAATGGCCATTGGGTCTGGCCTGGCTGGCGATTTGTTACGCCAAGTTCGCAGAGTACGGCCGCGATTTCGACGTTGCTCATCAGCCGATCCATTTCAACTGGGACGAGCGCCAGGATTACTTTAATCGGGCGGTTAGTTACTTCGCCCAACTTGAGCGCTGCATGACTCCGGAAGGCCACGTTCCCGAAATGTATGTGCGCGAGCAACCCGGTCACAACACGCCGCTCGCCTGGGCGCAAAGTTTCCACGTCGTCTCGGCGCAGTTGCTCTTGAACCTGGCGCATGAGCACCCACAGCATTTCAAGTTGCCCTCTGCCGTCCGGCGAGGCGAGGAACTCAGCCCCCAAATCTTAGCCGCCTGAAAGTCCTTTATGAACGGATTGACTCGACGAAGGACCGAAGATTTTTTCTTGAAGTGGTGAAACCATCACGCAACCGACTGGCGCGCCGTTACCAGCGTGCGCGTCGCGATTGAGAACAAGGTCCGTCACACCCGGCATCGAAAACGAATTGAACGCCTGTTCAATGCACCTCGTACCGAACGTCGCGCTCCGTTCGATCACGCATTGACAGCAAATTAGGAACGACTGGGGAGCGATAGGCCAAAAACTCCACTGAACCTCAATGAGTCAGCGCGAATACCGCAATGTTCAACGCCAGTTTTTGCCCATCGTTCGGGCTGATGCCTTTGCCGTCGTTGCAGGTGTTGTTCGCGCTGAACGAACAACAGAGCCCATCTTCACACATCACCGCGACCAGATTCCCCTGGTAAAACAAACCTTCAAGCTGAATGTCGCGCGGTTTATCGAGACATTTCACGCGATCAATTTTGTAGAATGAACGATAAATTAAATGGTCGTAGCTTAATGCCTTCACCGATTCGCCCGCGAAGATACGACTGAATTCGCGCCGCCACGCTTTTGGAAATTCAGGATTCGTGCAGCAGCCCGATCCAAAAACAAATCCGCCGTGACCGAGATATTTACGGAGATTTTGCAACTCGGCCTCAGTCAAAACGAAATCGTTGTGGCCGTTCATAAATACAAACGGCGCTTCAAAAAGAAGCGCTTCGGCTAATTTCACCTGACGCTCCTCCTGAATTTTGATCGTCGAGGCGCGCGAAACGAGTTTCATCAAATCTTCTCCGACACCGCCGCAATCGCGCCCGTCGTTGCTCGAGTATTTGACGCGGCCCATGAAAAACGTAGCGAGTTTGTCTTCGCGCTTCGGCGGGTTCTCCGCGTTCGCCAAAAATCCGCTGCACAAAATTACGAATAGAATTTTTAATTTTTTCATAAACAAATTTTTGTTCGCGAAGCTTTTCAAGCCATTCCAAATCGTTTGCGCAAACCCCATTCCAAACTCAAGCTGCCGAGTAGAAAAGCGAACGTCCAACCGTTGACGCCAATCGGCACCCGGACTCGCGGCGTTTGACGCGCTTGTTCCAATTTCGGTTTCAATTGCGCAAAAAGTTCCGCGCCGTCGCGACAATCTTCCACGCGCAAAGCCAGCCCGTCGCTGAGTGAAGCCCATTGCCGCAGGTTCTCCATGTTGCGCGCGGAGTTTTGCAACTCGATGTTCACGTCGCGAATTTCAATCGAACGCGTCGCAACCGGTTGTTTCAACTCATTCAGAATTGAGACGGTGTAAAGCCCCGCTTTGCCTGCATGAAATGAAAAATCAACCGGACGTCCCGTCGGCAATTCTACAGATTGTTCGGCGAGAATTTTCTTTTGGGCATCTTCAACCCGCGCAATAAATTTTGCCTTCGACGCGGTGACATCTTTCGGACTCGGCTCTTTTTCGAGAACCAATCGAACATCTGCATCAGGCCGAAGTTCCTGATCAGCGACATGAATTGCGACATCCTGACGACTCGATTCAGCCAGATAGCGAAACAGTTGTCGCCAAAAGCGATCAAACTCCTGCGGCTCGGAATCTTTCGCCAGACGCCACAACCAAAAATTTTGCACAGTCAAAATCGCGCTCAAGCCGGAGCCATAATGCTGCGACGCCATCAAAATGCGGCGGCCTTTCGGACCGTCGTCGGTTTGATGCAACGCCCAAACTTGCGCGCCCGGCTTCGCGGAATCGACGCGGCCGTATTGATGAAACTTTGGCACCTTGTTCCACGTTTGCCGCTGCGAACCACTGTCGCTGATTTGAAACAGCGGATGCTGCAAAGCTTCGTCCGTCAGTTCGAGTTGAAACGGGCGATCCAAACCTTGCACGCCGCCGCCTTCGGAAAAAACGACGGGCAACAATTGTTCCAATCGACTGTCGCGCCACGACGAATCAAAAGTTTCGGGACCGCCAATCATCAACACGCCACCGCCCAATTCTCCGGAAAATTTCCCAAGCAATTCCTGTTGCTCTGGTGAAAGGTTCGTTGGCCGCAAATTGGAAAGCACAATCACGCGGAACGGTGCGATGCCTTCAATCGTTTTCGGAAAGCCATCCAGCAATTCACCCGCATTCTCCACGTTCTGGCGAAAAACCGATTTGCTCGACGTGCGTGTTAAGCCAGTGAGTTTGATCGTCGGGTCGCCGTGCAGCGCCATGGCGATAAATTTGTAATCCCACGTCAATGCGCCTTGCACGTACAGCACGCGCAACTCGCGCTCGGACGCGATTCGCACCGCCGCACTGCCCGTCGTTCCCGCGCTGGCCAAACCGGGAATATTTGGCGGCAACAATTGAATTTCATAATTGTGCGCGCCTTCGGATTTTTCCTCGACGCGAAAATTTTCCAGCCAAAAACGCGAGCCACTACTGGCCGCCACGGTTTTCTTTTGCAAAAAATTGCCGTCGCGCAAGAGAACCAGATCAAAGGCAGGCAAGTCATCCACGTTCATCGTTTCCAGATGCGCCGTTATTTCAAAACGCGTATTCGGTGCGGCGATCGGCGGCGCTTCGACTTGTTGTAACGACAACATTTTTACTCCCGTATCGCTGCCGAATCCGATTCCAATGAATCGCACACGCGAATCGAGCAACGCGGAAAGCGCGCGCATGTTTTCGGATTTTTCGTTCGCCGCGCCATCTGTCAGCGCAATTACCGCCAGCGCATTCGGTGAACTTTCCAAAGCACGAGCGATAGCGCGACCGAGATTGCTTCGTTTGCCGTCCGCTTTTGCCGCGACCAGTTTTGATCCGTCAGAAGGCCCGGCATCTTCGGCAAAAAGAAACGGCTGCACTTTAAATTTTGCTTCTTCCAAACCGGGCAAAAGATGTTTGCGCGTGAAGTCAATGACTCGTTGGTAACGCGTTTGCTCATTTTCCTCCAGCGACATGCTCTGACTTTTGTCCACGAGGAGCAGAATATTTTTACTCTCTTTTTGTTCGCGCTGTTTCTCCACCCCAACGGGACGCGACGCCAGAAAAACCAAAAAAAGTAAAGTTGCGCCGCGCAACGTAGCAAGCAATGCAATCCGCCATTTGGACAACCCCCGTTTTCGAAAATTCCAAATCGACCACCCCAGCAAAACGAACGTCAAAGCCAAACCAATCGGCAACACCAGCGGAAAATCAAAGATGATGGAGCGCATTGGCTATTTGGCCTCGGATAATTTACGGAAATATTTTTCCACGCGTCCCCGGTAAGCGGGCGGAAGGCGAGTCGGGTCAATGTTCGTCACCACCGGATCATCGGATTTTTTTGAAGGATCTTTAACTTCAGCGGAAAAATGTTCCAACTCGGTCATTAACTTTTTCAAGCCTTCGATGTCGATGGGATGTCCCTTCTCCTTCAATTCCTCCTCGATCATCAGCAACATTTTTTTGGAATTTTCGTTCGAGCCGTAAAGAGAGTTCAGCCCATCCTGCAAATTGAAACTCGTTTCCTGCTGCAATTTTTTTAAATCCCCCGGCGAAAGCGGCTTGTTATTTTGCAGACGATTCAAAAGCCCTTGTAATTGCGACATCCCCTTTTCAAAACTATTTTGATCACCCTCTTTGAGTGCGTCATTTTTCTTCGCCTGCTGCAAGGCTTGCGGCTGGCTTTGCTCGAAAGCTTTGCTGACTTTTTGCAAACCTTCCTTCGCCTTGAGCGCGAGATCTGGTTGATTTTCCGGCGAACTGGACTGAGCCAATTCGTTTAAAGTTTTATCGAGCGACTTTTTGTTTTCGTTGTTCAACGACTTTGCCAATTCGTCGCCAAACAAATCGCTCGTCGGTTTCTGTTCGGCGGTTTGTTTCAATTGATCCGTCGTCTCCTTCGCTTGCTGCGCCGTTTTTTGCAATTGCTGCGCGTCCGGTTTTTTATCGGCCTGCTCCAATTTTCCAATCTGCTGGTCCAAAAGTTTTTTCAATTTGTAGGCGTTGCTCAATTGCTCGTTTGAAATTTCGTCGTCGAGTCCTTTGCTCAATTCCTCCAGTTTTTCCGACGCGGCTTGCGGTTGCTTTTTCGCGGAAACCGACTTCTTCTCCAAATCACCGGCGGCTTTTTCCATCGCGGCAGTTGCTTGCGCAGATTCATTGGTCACTTGCTTGAATACCTGCGGATGCTGCGCCTGGAATTGTTCGAGTTCCGTTTTCAGATCGCGTTGCTGTTGGGCAAGCGCAGTGTAATTCGTTGCACGCGCCTTGCTGGCTTTCGCCGCCAGCGCTTGTTGTTTTTCCAAAGTTTGTTTGACGAATTCCTTCGTCGCTTTCTCTTCGTTGCGGAACTCCGCCATTTCTTTCAACTTGTCTTTCGCATCATCGGCAATCGGGCTGACATCATCTTCGGGTTTATCTTTTTTTTGGTCGAACGCATCTGGATCGTTCGAAACTGTTTTCTGAAACATTTTCCGCGTCTCGATCAATTGCTTCAAAGCCTCGCGCTCCTCACTTTTCGCCACCGGCATCTGATTTTGCCGCAACGACCCAGACGCTTTGCTCAAAGTTTTTTCCGAGAGGGCCAATTGATCCAGCACTTCGCCAATCGGTTTGTTTTCCATATTTACAGTCATCTCGGCGTAAAGATGCTGCGTCGCTTCGCTTAAATCTTTTTCTGCCTCGGCCAGTTTTCCGCGGTCCTGGTCCTGCATTTTTTCCGTGTCGGGAGGCGCTTGTAAAAAGTGGTGCGTCTGCCGCACGACATGTTGCTGGCGATTGATGAGTTGCGTGAGTTGGTTCAAACATTGATACGCCGAACC
>JBDSIW010000462.1:0-2724 GCA_039917795.1 Verrucomicrobiota bacterium
GGTGTTATTGGTCAGTGCTTGAATCATCACCGATGATCCCAGCGGAAACGCGATATCGAATTGCAACGCCACCATCCCGCTACCATCCGGCACCACGCTATAAGGACTGATGCACGTACTTTGCCCGTTATTCAGAACCGAGAGCAACGGATCGCTTGAACTCAGCGCGGTGGAGAGCAATTGTCCCGCGAAGAAGATCACTTCCTTTTGCGATCCGGGCGCAATGGGAACAGTGAAATTCGCCACCGCAGTTTGTGAGTTTTGATTGTAGAAAGTCCCGACCGCGCAGGCGACTTGTACGGCAGGATAAAACGCATCAACCGCCGGAATCTCGTAGTCGAGCGATGCGGTATCGCCGTCGGGTGGAAAATAAACCGGCCCGATTGTGCGCGTTCCGATGACGGAATTGGTAACCGTGAACGTCACCCAGGCGATGCCCGGATCGCGTCGCACGCAACTCAAGCGCAGGCTCCAGCTCTGCGTGTTCGCAATGATCGTGTTGGTCGCGAAACTCTGGAACATCACCACAGGCGTGCCGCAACTTCCCACCACTTCACCGGTAGTGGCTGCGGGTCCATCGCGTTGCCGCAATACTCCCCAGGCCGGTCCGGCGTGAGGCGAAAGCAGATCGTCGCACGCCGCCTGGCTGACGGCGCGAACGGTGAACCAGACGTTGCTGATGTTGGCGGTCGTCATCGCCCCCGCGCCCGTGTCGATAAACGAATTCATGTCCGTTCCCGGAATATTGGTCACCACGCCGATGCGGAAATTCAGCGGAGTGGCGTCGCTGGTCAGCGCCATCGTTGGATTCGGCCAGCGATAAACCCAATAGTGCGTCACGAGATCGGTGGGATTTGTATTTTGCATCCAGTTCACCTGAAGGCGCGGCAAATTGGTGGTGCCGGGAAGGACGGTATTGACGACGCGAACTTCGGTCGGCTGTTTCGGAGGAAGGCGTCGGCATGCGCGTGACAATCCACCCGGCGAAACCAACCCGTCGCGCCCGAGAAGATCGCGCGCGGTCACAAAGTAATAAAATTCCTGGCCATCACTGAAAGGTGGAGCGCCGGAACCGCGTCCGCTGTCAGAAAAGAAAATCGTGATCCGGTCCGCCGGATCGTCCGCCGCGCCTGCGCCGCTCCCCGTCGCGTAATCGGTCGTGGTGAAGGCCGCGGCGCGATTGGCTTTCACAAAATTTGCATTCGCGTGAAGTTGCGTAATGGTCGGCGGTGTCACCTGGAAATTACCAGCTTCGGCCACCGCGCGGGGAATCCGCCAGAGATTAAAGCCAACATTCAAGACGGAAAGGCGGCGCAATTCTGGCGGCGTTCCCCAGCGCAAATGGATCAGGAGATGCTCGCTCGGTTGATTGCTCACCACCTGAAATGGTTTGCCCGGCGCGGGAAGAATCACAGGCGCATTCGGAACCACGGTGACCCGGCCAACGACACTGGAGGCCGTGCCGGTCGCAGCATCCAGTTCGCGAATTTCATAGGTCGTGACGGTGCCGACAATTTCGGAAAACGCGTGGCCTGCGCAAATCCTGAATCCTGGATTGCCCTGTTCAAGCAACACCAGCATTTCTGCCACGGCAGGATCAGTAGGTGCAGTTTGAAATGCGGTCAGAACTTTTTGCGACAACGATTGGTTCGTGACGCCGGGAACGTGGCGAAGAACTCCAAGAACATTCGTCCCTACAGCCATAGCCAGCGCGTTGTTGAGCGAGGTAAGATTCTGCCCCAATGCGACTGATTGATTAAGTTTGGTTGTGATCGCGGCGAGGCTGGTTTCCTGCACCAAATTTCCACGCAAAGTGAACGCGCCCGCATTCGTCGGAAACCCATTTTTGCCGTAAACAGCGAAATGTTTTCCATTGAGGATTTGCGCGTCAGACGAATCAATCACCACGTAAGACCAATCCTGATTGAGAGTATCGCGCGCCGTGGTGTCGGCGGCGTAAACGAGATTGGAGAGGGAAGTCTGAGCGAAAGTGGAAACGGAAAAAAAGCACCCAGCACCAAGCGCCAAGCACCAGTAAAACTTCAAACTCCAAACGCCAAAACAACCACCGCGCTTCTCCCAACTTGATGCGGGGAGTTTCTCTAGAGCTTGGAGTTTGGTAGTTGGAGCTGTCATGCCGTTCAAAAATCAATCGAGTAATCCACTCCATCCACGCCCACGATTCCAGTGATCGAAAGCGTCGCGCAGGCTTTTAGGCAAAACGGGCATGCCCCAATTTTCCCGCAAAGCCGCGCCGTGCCATTCAGCGTTAGCCGTCCTTCAGAATCCAAACGGTAGCCGGAGGCCCGCGAAGCGCTCGCGCTGATGATGCAGATCAGGTCCGCGCTGATTTTAAGTTTTTGCCGCCCGCCAATACTGCCGAAGCGAGGCCCGCCTTGGTAATAGGTCGCCCCGTCCACATAGAGCGTGACATCGAGCAGGCAGCTCGATGATCCAAAAATTATGTCCGAGAGAGAAACGTTCGCCCCATACTGAAGATAGATTCCGGTGAAATCCGTGACATGGGCGATCAACACTTCTTCCGCTTCTGGATCGATAAATTTCAACGGCTCCACCGAGCAGGCATGCCCGGCGAAAATCCCCGCGTTAAAATTCACCGGAATGCCGAGGATGGTGATCGTGGCTCCCGCCTTGGCCGCAAAATAATTTTCCACCTGTCCTATCGCGAGGGCCGCCCCAAAATTATTAATGCTCATTCCTTTG
>JBDSIW010000463.1:0-7784 GCA_039917795.1 Verrucomicrobiota bacterium
GGATCGCCCACAACGATTTTTTTTGTCGCGACGAGGAACAACTCCACGAAGCGATCGTAAACTTTCCGCTCCACAAACATCCGGCTGCGCGCGCAACAATCCTGCCCGGTATTTCCAAAAACACTCATGGGCGAACTCGACGCCGCCTGCTCGATGTCCGCGTCGGCAAAAACAACGTTGGGCGATTTGCCGCCAAGTTCGAGCGAGACGCGTTTCAGATCGCGCGCCGCAAGTGCCATGATTTTCGATCCGACATCGGTCGAGCCGGTGAACGAGACTTTTCGAATGAGCGGATGGTTCACGAGCGCTTCCCCCATTTTTCCGCCGGGCCCGGAGAGAACCTGCAAAACGCCCGGAGGCAATCCGGCTTCGTGCGCGATCTTCCCGAGGAGGAGCGCGGTGAGTGGCGATTGGCTCGCGGGCTTGAGGATCACGCAATTGCCCGCGGCCAACGCGGGCGCAACTTTCCAGCAGGCGATGGGAAAGGGAAAATTCCAAGGGACAATCGCCGCGACAACTCCCATCGGCTGGCGAAGGGTGAAATCAAATCCCCCGCGCGACACCGGAATGGTTTGCCCAAAAAATTTGGTGATGGCCCCGGCGTAATATTCAAACACTCGCGCTCCCAAGCCCGCTTCATCGCGCGCGTCGCTGATCGGTTTGCCAATGTTCCGGCATTCGACCTGCGCGATTCGCTCGATGTTTTCGCGAAGGAGGCGCGACACTTTGAAAAGAATTTCCGTCCGTTTGCCCGGTGCCATATCGCGCCACACTTCCACGTAAGCTTCCTGCGCGCCTTCGACTGCCGCATTCAAGTCGGATTCACTTGCGGCGCTCACCTGCGCAAAAACTTTTTCGTTGGCGGGATTGATCTGCGGAATTTTCTGCGCGTTGCGCGAGCGACAAAACCCGCCATTGATGAATGGCTCGGTTGGAAATTTTTTCTCTTTCATAATGCGGCTTGATAGAGCGCCTTGAAATCCTCCCGTGTCACCGGCACCGGATTGGTCAAATGGCAGCCGTCGGCAAGCGCTTGCTCGGACAGCGCATCCATTTGCGATTCGTTCACGCCGTAATTACGGAGGCCCATTTTCAAACCAAGATCGGTGATCAATTTCTTGACGAAATCAATCGTGGCACAGTCGGCGTTTTCGTCTGTCGATTTCATCACGTCCAGTTCGCACGCCACCCCGATTCGCCGATACAGGCCTGGCTTTCGCTTCGCATTGAACTCCATGACGAACGGGAGGCAAACCGCGTTGGCGGTTCCATGGTGCATTCCGCAAAGGGACGAAAGCGGGTGCGCGAGTGAGTGCGTCGCGCCCAGATCTTTTTGAAATGCAATTGCGCCCATCGCAGCAGCCACGAGCATTTCCCCGCGAGCTTCGAGGTCCTTCCCATTCTTCACAGCGCGCGGCAGCGCCTTCACGATCAAGTGGATTCCTTCGAGCGCAATGCCGTCGCAAAGCGGATGAAAATTTGGCGAGGTAAATGACTCGATGCAATGGGTGAGCGCGTCGAGTCCCGTGGCTGCGGTGAGTTGCGGCGGAAGGTCGGCGGTCAATTCAGGATCGAGAATGACCAACCGCGCCAACAAAGCCGGATGAAAAATGACGAACTTGCGTTTCACATCCGAGAGCGTGACAACCGAACTGCGTCCGACCTCGCTGCCCGTTCCCGCTGTCGTCGGGATGCAAATACACGGAACCAACCCGCTCCAGTCGTCCTCGAACTTGAATGCGGCAATTTTCATTTCCGGGCGCTTGACCAGCAGGCGGCAGGCTTTGCCGACATCGAGCGCGCTGCCGCCGCCGAACGCGATCACGGAATCACAGGAGCCTTCGCGAAAAGCATTGGCCGCGTCCACCACGTCCTGATCCATGGGATTGGGATGAACTCCGTGGAAAAGTTTCCAGCCCTGGTCGCGCTGATTGGCGCCAAGCGCCTTCTCCAAAAGCGCGAAAGCATTGGTTTTCAACAAGCCCGGATCCGTGACTACCAGCGGACGCTTGCAGCCCATCAATTGCAGTTGCGCGGGCAATTCGCCGACCGCGCCTGCGCCGAAAAGAGAAGTTGTAGGAAAGGAGAAACGACTAAAATTTTTACTCATCCCCGCCATAGCTATCAGGTGTGATATGCGTGACCAAGAAGAAATTGGAGGACCGGGCAAAACGGGGCGCATCTTGACGTTGCTACGAACGAAGCGGCGACCTGCGGTCGGCTTTGCGCTCAATAAACCAGCACGGGGAGCGAACCCACCAGCCGCTTGAATAAAATGTTTCGCAAAGCCGGTTGCAAACCGCCGCTCCGTAGCAACGTCAAGATGCGCACGGCGAAACGACCTCTTATTTCTCAATCACAAATTCATCACGCACTTTTCCGTCGATGTCATGGGCGCGATAGACGAGCCGGTTGCCGCTGATTTGAATATCCAGGACTTGATACGTCGCCACGTTGGTCAGGCCGACTTCCGTGTAATCGTGCTGGGTTTGGGCGTAGGCTTTCGTCCCGGACACAGAAATAATGTAAACCGTTCCATCCTTCGGGCTCTTGACCCGCTGCTGCCCGTTCATCGGGTAAGTGCGCAAGTAGGCGTGGTCGTGTCCCTGGAGCGCAAGATCGACATGATATTTGTCGAAAATCGGCGTCCAGATTTCCCGCACCTCGCGGTTGTCACGATTCCCTCCCGACGAATAAGCGGGGTGATGATAGACGACAAATTTCCAAATCGCTTTACTCCGCGATAGTTGTTCCTCGAGCCAATGTGCCTGACCGGCGGGATCGAGATTGGAATCCAGGATCACGAATTGCGCATTGCTGTATTCAAAAGCGTAAGCGCGTTTCGCCTCAACGGTCGCAGGACCATTGGTGGGCAGGGCAAATTGTTTCAGGTAAAGCGTCGGTTGTCCGCCCTGACACTCGTGATTTCCGATGACCGGAACAAGCTGGCGCCGATCGAAAATTCCTTCCGCATTGTAAAACAAACTGTCCCAGTCATCGCGTTCCTTGCCGCGATTCACCAGGTCGCCTGCCATGACGTAAAACGCTGCATCCGGTCGATCGCGAAAAGCGTTATGGACAAGTGTGCCCCAGCGATCCAGACCGTTCTGCGCATCGCCCATGTAAATAAATGAAAACGGCCTGGTCTTCTCTGGCGCCGTGGTGAACTCGGCCAGCTCCGACCAACCATCGTTACTGCCGTCGCCCACCGAGTAAACATACGTTGTCGCCGGCTCGAGACCGCGCAGAACCGCCGTGTGACGGTGGATCACTGGATCGTTCACGACCGTGACGGTTTCCAGGCGCAGGGTTTCGGCTTTGACAACTTTCGTCGATCCAGGACGAAAGCGGTTGAATGCGGACTTCTTTTGGAAAAACACCGCGCCCTTCCGGATTTTCGGGCTCGTGCGCCATTGAATCGCTTGCGTGGTTTTCGGGTCATCGCTCCAGGTCAGCACGACCTGATCAGGCCGGTTGGAACTCGGATGTTCCGTCCAGCGAAAGAGATTGATCAAGCGCGCATCGTCTTCGCTCTCAGTGTCAGTTCGCACCAGCGTCTGACCGTCCAATTCCGCCGGGACAGTCGAGAGTTGTTCGTCTTGATCGACGTACGGTTTGACCCCAGGCTTAAACTTGTCCACCCGCAAATGTCCCGGATAAAGCTCGGTGATATCCATTTTGGCAGCGGACATTTTTGGTTTGATCGCAATCAGGTAGTGGTTTCCGCCGCCGCTGAGCGAATGAACGCCCAGCCCGACCCAGCCTGCGTCGAAATCTTTTTCCCACGCTTCCATCTCAATTTTCCCCTCGCGCAGGTGGACTCCGGCAGGTTTGAAACCCCGCTCTGCCAGCCAATAAGGTTGCTCCGCCATTTTTGCGTCGCGCAGAATCGTGACGGTGACCGGAACATTTACACGAAAAGAAATGTGTTCCGTGGCCAGAATTTCACGCTCTTTCGCGGTTAGGAATTGCTCCGCCTTCTGGACGGTCACGCTGCGCAGTTCGTCCTTGCTCAGTTCGCGGCGCATTCGGTCCACAATGCCCGCGACGGTGTCATGCACCGACGGATGGGAGCCGAGGTGCGCCCGGGCGTTCGTGAGAACGAAGGTGAGCACCAAACTTGTGATAACAATCCGGAATCGCGGCGCGTGAATCTTTTCCATTTTATTTGCGCAAGACATTGGTGAGCCGAGGCGATGTAGTAAAGCTGGATTTCCTGCGGATAACCTCATTGCCAACTCGAAAGAATCAGCCGGTAGGAACGGCAAATACGCCGTGCAAATTCAGGATAAGTCAGGCAAGTTGCATTTGTCGCTCTGACCCGTAACTATTGCGTAGCCCAGTGCGTCACAGATCGTGGCTCTATGATAAAAATTTTCATTTTCAAATTCTTCCTGACTTTCGCCTTCCTCCTTGCTCTAGCCGGCCCCGCGGTTGGAAAATCGGGCGGAGGAGAAACAGCCTCCGCGAATCCCGTGGATAATTTTCGGCTGCTGGATCATGAAGGCAAATCGCACGAACTTTATCGCCAGACCCAAGCGCCAGTGGTCGTGCTGGTGGTGGCGGGCAACGGTTGCCCCATCGTCCGGCAAAGCATTGAAACGCTGAAAACGCTGCGAGACCGGTTCGCGGAACAAAAGGTGGTTTTCTGGTTGCTCAACCCCAATGCCCAGGACGACCAGGCGAGCGTCGCCGAGGAAACCAAAGAATTTGGTATCGATCTTCCCGTCTTGATGGACAAATCCCAGATGGTGGCGCGCTCGTTGAAGGTGACGCGCACAGCGGAAGCCATCGCCATCAACACCAAGGATTGGAAAATAGTTTATCGCGGCGCGATTGATGACCGGCTCGGCTACGGCACGCAAAAAGTCAAACAACCCAAACCATTTCTCGCGAATGCCATCGAAAAGTTTTTGGCGGGCAAGCCGATTTCTCCGGTCAGCGCGCCGGTAAAAGGATGCGCCATTAGTTTTGCGTCCGTGAAACCGCTGGAAGGCAAAACCATTTCTTACGCAAAAGAAGTCGCGCCGATCCTCCAGAAAAATTGCGTGGCCTGCCACAGCGCGGGAAACATCGGGCCGTTTGCCATGTCAAGCTACGAGAAGGTCAAGGGCTGGTCCTCGATGATTCGCGAGGTGGTTCTGGAGCAACGGATGCCGCCGTGGCACGCTGACCCGCATCATGGCTCTTTTGCCAATGATCGTTCGCTCACGCTGGCTGAAATTCAAACTCTGTTAACCTGGATTGAACAGGACCGTCCCCGAGGCAAGGGCGAAGATCCGCTGGCGGCACTGGCTCCGCCCGCCATTCCGGACTGGCCGTTGGGCAAACCGGATTATCTGGTTTCGATGCCGAAGGAAATGGAGATTGCCGCGACGGGAGTCTTCCCGTACCGCTACGTCGTGGTGGATTCGCCGATCAATGAAGATGTTTGGCTCCGCGCGGCGGTTGTGAAGGCGGGCAACCGCAAAGTCCTCCACCATTGCCTGGTATTTCTTTATTATCCAAAAAGCCCGGAGCGTGCGCAGCCGGATTACAAGGGCGGCATCGATGGATACTTCACGAGTTTTCTTCCTGGAACTGAAGGGCTGACTTATCCCGAAGGTACCGGGAAATTTTTGCCCAAAGGTGCGCGTTTCGTTTTCCAGCTCCATTACAGTGCGACCGGCAAGGCGGAAAAAGACAAGAGCGAGATCGGCCTCTATTTATTCAAGACGAAACCGCCGATGGAACTCCAGACTCGCGCGGCGGCAAAAACCAGATTGGACATCCCGCCGGGCGATCCTGATTACGCGGTCGAGGGAAGATTTACCTTCAAGCATGACTCGATGCTTTATGAGATGAGTCCGCACATGCACTTTCGCGGGTCGCGCGTGAAATATGAGGCGCAATATCCGGATGGAAAACGGGAGGTTTTGCTCTCGGTGCCAAATTATGATTTCAACTGGCAGACGGTTTACCGCCTGGCGGAACCGAAGCGAATGCCAGCGGGAACAAAGCTGCTTTGTTCCGGCGCATTTGATAATTCACCGCAAAACCCCGCCAATCCCGATCCGACCAAACTCGTCCACTTTGGCGAACAGACCTTCGACGAAATGTTTATTGGCTATTTGAATTACGCGGAGCTTCCCCAGCCTGCCACCAGTCCCGGCATTTCCTCAAGCAACGTGGACCAGCCGAAAGCGGGAACGAATTAGAGCAGGTTGACCGTGGATTTCTCAGTCACTTGTTGAGGCGGCAATCCCGTTCCATCAGCGGATCCCGGTGGGATTGTTGTCGGCCCATCCGCGACGGCTGTGATAACTCCACCAGTCCACTTCTTTTGGATTTCGTTTTTCGAAGGCAGCGTGCGTGTCAGCGAAAACAAAATTTTGCCCGAGCCGATGCGGTGCAGCCGAGGCGGTCCAATACGGCATTTCCCAGACCAGTACCGCCGTGGAGGCGTTAACGACCGCTGTTGTGCGGCGGCCACTCACCGGGTTTTGCACATCGTAATTGGACCGATCCGCGGTGAGGTAAATGTGATTCCAAACATAGGTGCTGTTGTCATTATCCGTCACGAGGGTGGCAAAAGTGGGCACCGCCGGATCTTTCCCAATAACTCCCGAGGGACACGCGTAGAGGCTGGAAGTCGGTTTCACACGAGACGTTTGATTGGTTCCCACGTTTTTGCCCACGTATGGCTCCAAAAGTTGGGGCAAATATTCCGTGCCCAGCGCGTGGTCGGTGCCCCACGCTTTCCCCCAACTTTTGCAATACGGAAACCGCTCCTTGAAATCGGAGCCATAAAGGGAAACTCCCAAGCCGATTTGTTTTAGATTATTCAGGCAATAAGTCTGCTGCGCTTTGGATTTCGCTTTCGCCAGCGCCGGCAGGAGCAATCCGGCAAGGATCGCGATGATTGCAATCACGACGAGAAGTTCGATCAATGTAAATCCGCGGCGAAAACTTCGGATGCCGGAGAGAAAATGTGATAAGGGATTCTTCATGACGATCTCAATTCCAGGTTGGGTTGACCGACCATAGATCTGCCTATCCTGGCTGTAAATAAAGATGTGTGGAAGAAACAACCGGAAACGGAGAAACGGCTTGACAGGAAAATCTGACTGATCAAAGTGGCACCGATGTCCCTTCGGAAATCAATCCTCCGCACACCCGTGTCCTAAATCCGTCATCACAAAACTATGAAAAAAACTTGTCCATCCCTGCTGCAGCGCCTGTTGGTTGGCACCGTCAGCGCCCTCTTGATCCAGTTTGCCAGCCAGGCCCAGGTGACCGTGCAAAGCAAAGGAAACGTCGTAGTGACCAGCTCGACAAACGCGTGGTCCTATTTATTGGTAGAGGGAGAAAGTTATTCTTCTGAACTCAATAGCAATCCCGGAGTTGGATTCGTGACGGTGACAAACGACGGGGCGATCACCAATATTTACGGCAGCCGGATATTGGCGAGCAACACAACCGCCTCAGGCAAGGCCGCCCTCTTCACGCAAAGTCCTCTCTTCGGGCCGCACGCCGACAAGGTCACTTACCAGGTTCAGTTCGCCTCGACCGGCACCTATTATCTCTACATGCGCTTCACCATGTTTGAGAACGGCGGCAATCTCGCCCATTACATCAGCGAGGATTCGTTTTACGTCCCACCCGATTTCGGCAAAGATCCCCAGACCGACTGGCCACTTCCCAACGACGGTTACACGGAAGGTTGTTGTGACACCTCGGGCTACCTGAGCATTGCCGAACCCGGAACCGATGGCGTCCGCATCAGCCACCGCAATCAGGTGGAC
>JBDSIW010000464.1:0-6224 GCA_039917795.1 Verrucomicrobiota bacterium
CGCAAAGCGGCAGTTGCTGGAGGTGTTGCTCCAGTTTTTTGAAAATCATTTTGTCACGCAGTACTCGAAGTCCCGGGATTATTTCGATCAGTTCTATGACAACGCGAATGCAGAGAGCCGCATCGCCGCGCAGTTTGAATATCTGGAAAACAACAAATGGCGCGCTGCGTTGTTGAATCCCTCCGGAACTTTTTATGACCTGCTGAAAATCAGCGCGGAAAGTCCGGCAATGATTATTTATCTCGACACAGTCACAAGCAAGGGCAACGGCTCCAATATCGCCAATGAAAATTATGCCCGCGAACTTTTGGAGTTGTTCACTTTCGGCGTCGATAACGGTTATTTGCAGACTGACATTACGATCTTGTCGCGCTGCTGGACCGGCTGGACGCTGCAAATCGTGGCGCCGTCAAGTGCCGCCAACCCTTACGCGTTGCGCACCACCAACCTGTTGGCCAGTTCGATCGCGGTCGGAGCGACCAACTTCAACGTAATCTCGAATCTGGCTGGCGTCTGGGCGTTCAATTTCAACACGAACAATCACAACACCAACTCGAAGACGTTGTTCGCGAACGCGGTGGTTCCGGCTCGTTTTGGCCCGCCTTACACCACTAAATTTTACGGGACCAATGGAGTGGCGGGGCGGTACACGCTCGGAATTCCCAGCCGAAAAGGGACGAATGGAATTCAGGACGGCTACGACGTCATCCAGTTTTTCGCCAACCTGCCTTTTACCCAGGAATATTTAAGCGTCAAACTTTGCCAGATTTTTGTGCATGACGATTTTCAGACGGGCTACGATTTCACGACTAATAATCTTTCGGAAGAGGGGCAACTGGTCAAAGCCTGCATGTCGTCGTGGGAAAACAGCAACGGGCAAATCCGCCCCGTGCTGGCCACGATTTTTCAATCGGAATTATTTCGCAGCCACGGTGGTTCGCTGCAAAAAGTTAAAACTCCGCTGGAATACATGGTGAGCGCGGTGCGCGTTTTGCGGTCGAGCACCAACGGAACCTACAACTCCGGGACCTTCACCGCCGACACTGACGGCTACAATCTGATCGGGCCGATCTCCCGCGCGGGCAGCATGGGATTATTTGATCGCGCGGAGCCGAACGGTTACGCCGAGGCAGGCCCGCCCTGGATCAGCGCGGGGACCTTGAACGAGCGCATCCGTTTCGTCCAGGCGTTCATGATGATCACGAACCAACCGAGTTACAGCGCGAGCACCAAGCAGGACGCCGGCTATAATACCACGAACTCGCCCGTCCGTTTGATCGTCAGTAAATTGCCGCTGGCCAGCCGGACAAATGCGGCCGCGGTCGCGGATTATTTTCTGGGGATTATTTATCCGGGGGAAGGAGCGGGAAACCTGGATCTTTATCGAACAGCCGCAATTAATTTTCTGAACGATGGGAGTGCAGACGCTGCCCCGAGCGCTTTTCAATTTGGAAGCGCCTCGGTCCCGTTTAACACCGCCCCCAATTCGGCCTATGACATTCGGGTGCGCGGAATGGTTGGCCTGCTTCTAAGTTTTCAGCGGTTCCACGAACAGTAATATGCAACACTTCAATATCATAACGCGCCGCGGTTTTCTGGATCGCAGCTTGAAAATTGGCCTGGGAGTGGCGCTCTCCACGTTGACGGACATTCCGCTCGTCATGAAGCGCGCGCTTGCTGAAGGCAACATCGGTTTGAATGGAAAAAAACTTTTGTTTATTTTCCTACGCGGTGCCAATGACAGCCTCAATTCCCTGATCCCCATCGAAGATCCGGCTTACGCGCCCAATCGGCCCAAGATCAATATTCCGAAGAACAGCACGCCCGGATGGTATTCCACCGCCACCGGTTTGATGGATGATTTCTCCGGCGCGGCGGGGTTTCCGACACAAGCTGTTCGCGCAGGAAATGGATTTGCGGCCGTCCATCCCTCCTTGAAGTTTTTGGCCCCGGTTTACAACGCGGGCGATTTGGCCATGATTCACCGCGTCGGCTACCCGAAACAATCGCGGTCGCACTTTGATTCCCAAAATTATTGGGAAAATGGAAATCCCAACGACAACCTTTCCAAGGACGGCATCTTTTATCGAACGCTGATTGAATCGGGCCTGGCGAATACGAGCCCGCTGACCGGAATTTCCATCCAGTCCGCCCTGCCGCTCCTTTTCCGCGGCTCAGATGCGGCCTTGACTAATTTGAGTGATCCAACCCGTTTCAAGCTGCTCGGCATCCCGAACTCGGCCGCCGGACAGCTCAAGGCGACCAATAATATTCTCGCCGCCAACAAGTTTACTTTTCCCGACAAAAAAAGCCGGGGACTGCTCAACTTGCAGTATCAAAACATGGCCAGCGTTTTTGACCTGATCAACCCGGCTCTTTTTTCCGACGCGCAAAATACCTTCAAGGATGCGAACGGTAATTATCTTTTCCCGACGAGCAACGCCAAGAACGGGAATGGTTCGGGCGTCGCCAATTATGTGGTGGATACCGGGGCTTATGGATTCTTCACTAACCTGAAAGCGGCGGCGCTAATTCTGAATGAGACCGACGCGATTATTGCCGGAACGGAATTAGGCGGGTTCGACACTCACAACGACCAGATCACCAATAACCCGACCGCCGCCACGTTTGATCCTTTCTCCGGGGCTCATGCCAATCTGCAGAAACGGGTTGGATGGGCGATTTACGCGTTGCGTCATTTCTTTATGAATTATGCCGACAAGGCGACTTGGAATAACACCGTCGTGGTGACCCTTTCGGAATTTGGCCGGACCACCGTGCAGAATGACACGTTCGGGACAGACCATGCGGAAGGTGGCGCGATGTTTGTCGCGGGCGGTACGATCAAGGGTTACAACAAAAGATCGGCTGGGAGCACGGGAATTTATGGATGTCACACGAGCGACGCCTACAACGGCGTAGCAGTTCCGTGGGTGCCGGGCGCGGCCACAGGCACGACTGGATCGATGTTTGGTGCAAGCAGCCGTTATCTGAAACGCGCGGTGGATTACCGCTCTGTTTTGGGCGAACTCATTCGCGACCACCTTGGCGCCACGCAACCGCAGTTGGATCGAATCATCCCGGGCTACGCTGTCACCGGGGAAAAACTTCGCCTGGGCGGAGTGACCGGTGCCAGCTCCGCGACTTCAAAAACCGATGGCACCACCATCGCCGGCGAGTTGGATTTGGTTTAACGCGCTCTGTTTAGAAACTTTGCTGATGAATCGATTCGGTTGCTCGGCAATTGCTTTGCTCATCTCGTCGAGTTGCTTCTCTCAAGCGGAGGTCACCGAGCCGCCTTTGCTATCCGTGGCGGACACCACACTAATCGAAGCCGAGCCGGATCATAACCTGGGTGGAGTGCCTTTCTTCAATGCGGGCACGGCGGGACCGGGCGGAAAAAGAAATCGCGGTCTGTTCCGCTTTGAAGTCAGTTCCATTCCGGGTGGGGCAAAAATAAAATCCGCCATTCTGAAACTCGAGGTCACGCAAGAACCGCAAGCGGGACCGATCCCTTCTTTTTTCTCTTTGCATCGACTCCTGCGTTCATGGGGTGAAGGGGAAAAGATTCCCACTTCATCGCCAGGCCTCGGATTGCCGGCGACGCAGAACGAAGCGACCTGGAATGATCGGTTCGCCCTCACCACAAATGCCTGGAGGAGCCCGGGCGCTGCCAACGACTTTGCCGCCGTGGTCAGTTATTCCCAATATATTTACGGCGTGGATTCTTCCCCCTATTTCTTTCCGCATTATCCCGAGACGGCTCCGCAATTAACCGGCGATGTTCAATTCTGGCTCGACCATCCGGGCGAAAATTTTGGTTGGCTTTTGAAAACCGAATCCGAATCCGTTCAGGGAACAGCGCGGCGTTTTGGTTCGCGCGAAAGTGACTTCGCTCCCGAGTTGATCGTGGAATTCATACGCCCGCCAAAAATCGTCAATTGGAAAATTGTCTCCAATCAATTCCAGTTTTCGTTTTTCGCCGATGTGGATCAATCCTACGCCATCCAGTTTTGCCCGGCGCTTTCGAATTCAAACAACTGGCTGACGCTCACCAATATTGCGCCGCTCACCGAAACCAACATGGTCGTCGTGCGGGATTCCCTTTCCGCCACGCAACGCTTTTATCGTATCGCTCTCCCCTGACTCGGATTCACGGCACGCTGATCTGCCCGCACTGCGCAGCGCGATGGGCTCCGGTAGTTTGCGGAAGATTTCCCGGTTGCCCGCTCCAGCGCAAAAACGCCAGCCACGCAAAAGCCGCTGGCTCAATCGACTGCACGGGCCAGCCAAGCTGATCGCTTGTTACTATTTTTAATTTGGTTCCCGAAGAAACGACTTCAAATTGCGCTTTAATCGCCTGCACCAGAGTCGGGTTCGAAGCACCGCCGCCCGTCAGAATAATTTTATCCGGCCGGGAAGGAAGATGGAGCTGATAATTCAGGACCAACGAGCGCGCGGTGAATTCGGTGAACGTCGCGGTCAGATCGAACCTGGAAATCTTTCGCAGCTCGCGAATTGCCTGATTGAAAAATGGTTCGCCAAAGCGTTCGCGCCCGGTGCTCTTCGGCGGTTTTTGTTGGAAGTAGGAATCGCGCAACCAACGTTTGAGCGAGACCTCCGACGGACTTCCCGCCGCCGCCCACGCACCATTTTTGTCGAAGTGCTGTTTCCCTCCGGAGAAATGTCGCGCCGCAAAATCAATCAGCATATTCGCCGGACCCGTGTCGAACGCCAAAATTTTCGGAGGGTGGCGCGCGTCATTCCGTGGGTGCCGCTCAGTGGCCAATAAAATGCGGCGCGCAGGAGACTGACGCGCCCTACTTTTCCAATCAATCGAAGTCACGTTGCTGATTCCGCCGAGATTATTGACGCAAACATGTTTCCCCGGTTCGCCGAAGACGAACTGGTGAAACAGCGTCGCGAGCGGCGCGCCCTGTCCGCCCGCCGCCAAATCCGCCGCGCGAAAATTGTTTACCACTGGCACGCGCAGTTTTTCAACCAGGTAAGCCGGCTCACCCAATTGAAACGTTGCCGGATACTTTTTCTTTGGATTGTGAAAAACCGTCTGGCCGTGGAGCCCGACAAGTTGTGGCTTTGCCAGGGCGCGTCGAACCGAGTGCGCCGCGTGTTTCGCGTAAAACCGCCCAAGGTCGTGGTGCAACTGGCAAAAAGCCCAGCTGTTCAATTCGCCACGGGCAGCCCGGTGCAAATCTGCGCGCAATGTCTTCGGAAAATTCACGGACCACAATTCGCGCAGCTCGATTCGCTTTTCGGAAATCGAACAGAGCGCGTAATCCACGCTGTCGATGCTGGTGCCCGACATGATGCCAAGGACGTTCATATTGGAGCACGAATTAACACGAGGGGACGCGGTTGAATAGTTGATTCATCGTCGCTGCCGGAGTGGGGAAGGAAGATCACTTTCGAGAAATCTGAGAATCCTCCTCCTTACATCAGCAGCTACGTCCGCGACTTTGCAATTGTAGTTTCCGGGAATGGGTTTTGAATCTGGTCATGCTGAAACGATGGATGCTTCTCATTATCTTCGGGCAAGTTTTCATTCTCGCCGCCGCCGATTCGAATCCGCCCTTGGATTCGGCTGGTCAACTCATCACCGCCGCCACGAATTCCAGTTTCGCCTACAACCGCCTTGCGCTCCTGTGCGACAAGTTTGGTCCGCGCTTCAGCGGCACAACCAACCTCGAATCCGCCATCGACTGGATTCTTGACGAAATGAAGCAGGACGGGCTGGAAAATGTTCACGGTGAGCCGGTCATGGTTCCGCATTGGGTACGCGGCGCGGAATCAGCGGAGTTGCTTTTACCGCGTCCGCAACGCATCGAAATGCTCGGTTTGGGTGGCAGTATTTCCACTCCGCCTGACGGAATCACCGCAGAAGTGCTCGTGGTAAAAAGTTTTGACGACCTGACGAATCATGCCGCGGAAGCAAGGGGCAAAATCGTTTTGTTCAACGCGCCCTTCACGGTTTACCACGACACGGTTTTGTATCGGACCCGGGGCGCCGAGGAAGCTGCGCGCGCCGGTGCCGTAGCCAGCCTCGTTCGTTCGATTGCACCCGTCTCGTTACATACCCCGCATACAGGCAACATGCACTACGCCGATTCTGTCCCGAAAATTCCGCACGCTGCGATTACGGTCGAAGATGCGCAAATGCTGCAGCGCATGCAGGACCGTGGGGAAAAAATCATTCTGCGGTTGAA
>JBDSIW010000465.1:0-6034 GCA_039917795.1 Verrucomicrobiota bacterium
CCGGAAATCGCGGTCAGCATCATGGCCCAGTTTATCGAGAAACGGGCGGAATTTTTTTCCAGGTGCCAGGACAATTCCTAACCTGTGCCCTCACCGGTTGCCTGCGTGTTTCAATGGATCCCAGTAACGCGAGTTCACCAGTGCCTCGACTCGGCCTGAATAAGGATCGTAGGGCGGATTGATATTTTTGTCTTTGCGAGCCTCGGAATGGCTGTCAGCGAAAACAATAATCCCGGTCTTGCGGTGACGGTTTTGGTCGATCCCTTCAAATCCGCCATTGCTCACTTTGGGGTCCATGCAGGAACTCGGCCACCAAAGACTGCTGCTCCAGGCTCCGTCGGCCTTTGGTCGGGTATCGCCTATCATTAAAGTGTCCACGGGCGAGAGCACTGAAGTCCGCTTGAACTGATTGGGCGCGGGAAAGGTAAATCCCGCCACCACCAGACTCAATCCGCTATAGGGATGAGCACCGAGGAACCAGGAGTTGTAGCCGTAGCCAACCTTGTGGCAGTCGAAGGCCCAGTTCCATTTCAGACCACTGTCGAGGACCGTTCCCTTGATCGCAGGACAAAAGAACAGATTGCTTTGGTTTTTTGCGTAACCGACGAGAGCTGTGCCCCACCAATTGGTCACCGCAGTCGTCGCGTTGTCGCTCTCGTTTTGATTGCGGTGCGCGGGAAAACGTTCCCGGTTTTCATCGGTGTAAAACTGCATGGAAATGCCGATCTGCCTTAAGTTGTTCAAACAGGAAACGCGCTGTGCCTTGCTCTTCGCATTGGCCAAGGCCGGGAGCAACAGCGCGGCTAGAATGGCGATAATGGCGATCACGACCAACAGTTCGATCAAGGTGAAGCCGGCCGTGCGCGCTGGGGTCTGGCACTGCCCTCGTCGATGGCCAAGCGGAGTCTGAGTTTTCATGGGGCAAGGGCGAGGCTAGGGTGGATGGGAGTCGAGCGTCGAGCCCCAACTTCGCCAGGATAGTTAGGCAACTACCGGATGGAACTGGATTGATTTCGACCCCGTGCCATGCAGCATCTCCGAATGGAAAATCGAAAACCGTGCTTGACGCCCGCTCTCGTCAAAGCAAGCTCTTGGAACATGAACCCGACGCAAGAAGACGGGGTCGCGGGCGAGAACCGAGCGCACGCGAAAGTGCCAGCCACGAACGGAAAAGACCGCAACGGTTTTACTCTAATCGAATTGCTGGTCGTGATCGCCATCATCGCAATCCTTGCCGGATTATTGCTGCCCGCCTTGGCCAAAGCGAAATACACCGGCCAGCGCGCCTCGTGTTTAAACAACATCAAGCAGCAATACCTGAGTCAGGTCATGTATGCCGACGACTCCAACGGAAAGTTCCCTTTTCACGATGACACCAGCCCGGATTACCACCGAACCGGAAATACTGGCAAGCGCAGCATTGTCGATGCAATGCGCGGCACGTACGTCAAGAATACGCGCATACTCATTTGCCCGATTACGGCGAACGGCGTGGGGCGGACCTGGCTCAATTATGCAAACCCGGCGAGTTTCGCGGATAAGACCGGCACGGATTACGGCGGCTGGGACACCACTGCGGCAAACGTTTTTACTCCCTATATGTGGTTTGCGAATTTTACGGCCAATCCCGCCATGAAGTTTCTTAATCCCCAAGGCGTGGTCAGCGCAAATGCTGTAGAGAATGAACCAGCCTGGCCGACGAAAACTGCCGAGCTCGATAGCCGCCGCGCTTTCATTGCGCACCGCATCAGCGACACCCCCGGCACAAAGCTTTGGGACCTCGGGCACCTTGGCACCTTCGACGGAGGCAGCCAGAGCAAACCACTTTTGTCCTGGGCAATCACGCCCGACCAACCCGTTGGCCAGGCCGACGGCAGCATTATTATTCGCAAGAAGATTCAAGTGCGCGCCCGCGCGATGGGCGGTCCCAGTGGGGACACGAGATATTATTATTGAATCGCAAAAACCGTGTGCAGGATTTATAAATCGATCGTTGCGCAAACACCGACCCGCTCAAAATTCAAAATGAAAACCAGATCATTCACCGTTTCCGGAAACAAGCTCCGTCGCGGTTTCACGCTCATCGAATTGCTCGTCGTCATTGCGATTATCGCCATTCTCGCCGGCTTGCTGCTGCCCGCTCTGGCCAAGGCCAAGCAGAAGGCGCAAGCGGTCATGTGCATGAGCAACAACAAACAATTGGCGCTGGCCTGGCGGATGTATGCCGACGACAGCGCGGATAAAATTCCGTTCGGCTACGCGCCAGATTTTCCCAATCCGAACGCACAGTTTGCGTGGATAACGGGAGTTTTAGATTTCGACGGAGCCAACAAGGCCAACTGGGAGATAACGAACAATATTACTCGAAGTCCGCTCTGGCCCTATTGCGGAAAACAGCCCGGAATCTGGAAATGCCCAGCGGACAGGGCTGCGGTAAAAGTAGGCACACAAATCCGCCCGAGGGTCAGGAGCATGTCGATGAACATTTGGGTCGGCGGCAACCAGGGGACTGACGGAGGATGGGGTCCTTTATGGAAAGTCTATCGAAAAACCGCCGACATGGTCCACCCGGGGCCAGCCAACACGTTTGTTCTGCTCGAAGAGCGAGAAGACAGCATGAACGATGGATTTTTCATCGTTAAAATGGATGGATATCCGAGCGCGGCTAACACCTATCTCGTCGACTACCCAGCCAGTTACCACAATCGCGCCGCAGGATTTTCATTTGCCGACGGCCATGCCGAAATCCATCGCTGGCGCGATCCGCGCACCATCCCGGTGTTAAAAGCCGGTCAATTGCTTCCACTCAATCAACCTTCGCCTAACAATCCAGATGTCGTCTGGATGCAGGACCATTCGACGCGGTTGAAATAGCCGAAGTGATTCTTAAAATTACTTCGAGTACAGAAGTTGCCAGGGAGAGCGTCACATTCCCGCGCTTAAACAAAACTAAATCGCGCGCCCGAAAGATCCTTCTCGGATGAACTCGTCTTACCGGAAGTCTCCCTACCGCCATTCCCATTGTAGAAATTCTCCAGTGAGAAATAGGTGATTCCTCCTCTGAACCGGCTGTTGGAATCCGCGCGGACGGGAGTGTCGAGTCTGTTTCTAAAATTTTCGATTGGAAAAAATCCGTCCTCTAAATTGCTTGCCATAATCGGAAAAAAATCAAAAATCAGCGGGTTCCACCAATAGTTTGAAACTTAAATGTTCAATTCACATTATGAAAAAATCCTACACAATCCTACTCCTTGGGGTGCTGGCACTCGGGCCGATCGCTCGCGCCGCCACTCTGACAGTCACAACCACCGCCTCATCCGGAGCGGGCAGCTTGAACGCCGCCATCACGGCTTTGAACAACGGCGACACGGTCGCCTTCAATATTCCCGGCGCGGGGCCGCATTATATTTCTCCACCCTTGGGTGGATTTCCTCTGATCACCAAGACAGGAGTCACCATTGACGGATACACGCAGCCTGGTTCATCGGTCAATACCAACCCCATCCTCGCGGCGAATAATGCGTCAATCAAAATTGTTCTCCGGGCCGCAGACGGGAATTTCACCGACCTGACTGCTCTGATGGTAAATGGTTTCACCGATGGAGAGCAGGCCATCCTGGCTGCAATCGGGGCGACCAATTTCACGGTTCGCGGATTGTGTTTCCTGGGCGATTGGACTGACTCCGGCTCCAGCCTGAGCGAGTATGGAATCGCCTTGGGAGGAAACGCCACTGCCATTAACCCGCATATTAGCGGCTGCCGGTTTGGCTTGGACCCCGACAACATCACTGTCGGCCGATTGAAAGATGGGATCGCGTATTTCGGAGCAGGTGTGCAAAACCTGACGATTGGCGTAGCCGCAGGACCGGCCAATGCCGCAGTCGCGCGGGCGCAATTTAACATCTTTGTCGGCATGTATATCGCCTTCATCGGAGACGGCGGACCGGTCAGGGCGAGCGGAAATTTCTTCAACGTTTATCCAGACGGGTTGCATGATTACACTGTGGACAGTGGCGACGGTAATGTGGGTCATTCCATGGAAGCCGTTTTCGAAATGGGCGGCAATAACACTGGGGTTATTGGGACGGACGGTGATGGCCTTAACGACGCCGAGGAACGAAACATTTTTGGTGGTGCGACGGGCGCGGGTGATTCCCGCATTATGGAATGGTACGGCGGCAGTCCGACCAACACGATCATTGCCGGAAACTATATCGGAGTGGCGGTAGACGGCATCACTCGCTTCACGAACGGTGGACCGACAATGGAGCTTTTTGAATCACTCAAAAGCGTGAACATCGCGCAAATCGGATCGGACTTTGACGGAGTGAGCGATGCCCTCGAAGGCAACATCATTTCCTGGAATTATCCATTTTCCACGCTGTATCCTGACCCGGCGACCGCCACACTCTCGGGCAAATGGCGATTTGGAAAAATTGATGTGGGCGCGGCTGTTTCCCTGCGCGGAAACCAGATGCTGGGAAACAACCCGGCGCCGTACAGTTTTGTTCCGGGTGATTTCGATTCCGGCCGGGTTGCGAATTACGGCACTTACGTCAGCACCTTTATGGTTCCGACGGGCGATTACACCACTTACGTGCCCATTCTGTCTCCGACAAACATTTTCCCGACATTAACCGGCACCTTTTCGCCCGGATTGAATCCTTACACGAACATCATTATCGACGTTTACCAGCTTGATCCCGAGGGATGGGCCAACGGGCAATTATTCGGTTTCCCTGAATTGGTGAATCCGGATGGCCGGACGAACGGGTTTGCGCAGGGGAAAAAGTACCTCGGCTCGTTTGGGGTTGCGAACACGGGAACTTTTTCGATCAACCTCTCCAGTTTCGATTTAGGTCCTGGAGCGATCACAGCGACGGCAAATTACTCCGCCAGCCCGGCGGGCACGCATCGCGCCAAAACCTTCACTAGCAATTTTTCAAACCCGACTGCGCTGATTCCCGGCGGTGCGGAATCCGTGGGGCTCGCGCGGATCGTGCCGGATACAATCGTTTGGTTCAGTGCTTCGCAGGCCCGTCCGAAGATCGGCGGATTTGTGGTTGGTGATGATGTGCAGAATGGCGGAGCGGTGGAAGCCACCGCGGGCGTGCTCGGCGACAGCACGTTTCTGCTGGCCTCCAGCATGAAGGCGAGCGACGGCGTCTCCATGAGGTTTTCTTCCGTCTATCAACCGGCAGCTGGCGGTGCGCCAAAATTGGGAGACCTTTTTTACGCGGACAACGGCGTTCCCTACACTAATAAAATTAATGAATCGCGCCAGGACGGGAATCCCGGTCGGGTGGCAGGTGATCCGCGTTATGGAGCGGTCAACTTTATCGGTGCGGGCGAAGTTTCACTTTGGGCTTACCCGAGCTTTTTTAATTCCGACGGGCGGTTTCGCACCACGCTTCCGTTATACGCGGACATGGCCGCCAATTCCGCACGGGAGGCGGCGATACAAACCTACACATTGAATCCGACCACCCTTTCACAAACGATGCTGGCCAAAGCGCAGGATTCTGCCTTCGGAGGACTGACGAATAGCGCGCCTGTGGCGGTTGGCCAAAATCAGCTGTCACGAACCGGCGGAACCGTGGTAGGCCTGGACAATGGGAACTTCGTCTCCGTTGTGGAAGACCGCTCTAAATTATTCAACGCGGATGGCAACGCTTCCACGGCGACCATCTTCGCCCCCAACGGGAGTATCGTGAAGGCGGCCTTCAAAGTGGCGAATGCGGATCAGTGGGCCAACGTGGGTGCCTTCAAGGGAGGATTTTATGTCCGTCCTTCTGGCGGCCTGATTTATTTCTTCGACAATTCGGGGAATCTCCAAGGCTCGCTGAATCACAACATTTCCGCCGGCCTTTCGTTCGATAACGGTCGCGGTGACGGCACGCGAACCACCTCTGATATTCGCAGCCATTACGTTTTCATGGCGGGCCGGTCACCGGACAACGCAGTCGGACCCGTCTGGCTCGCGGTGTTCGATGCCAATACTCGCACTTTTGTCACGAAGGCAACCGTGAGCGAC
>JBDSIW010000466.1:0-8663 GCA_039917795.1 Verrucomicrobiota bacterium
CTTCTCCTCGCGGATTTGTTGACCAATCAGCCCATGCAAATCAGTAGCCAACTTATTCTCTATCGGGGCGGATTGTTGCGAATCACCAATTCGACGTTGCGCCTGCCTTCGGGCGTGGCCCAACTCAATAACTACGGCGGCAACATTTCTTTGGAAAATGGTTTACTGGATTTCGATTTGGCCAACCTGATGCGTTTGGGCCGTTATTCGACGAATCAAGCAAGTCTGACGGTGAAGGGCGGAACAATGTTTGGCAGCCAATTGCAGATCGGTCAGGACAAGGCGCTGGGCACCCTCACTCTCTCCAACGGCGTGATTAATTTGTCTTCATTTTTGAGTCTCGGCACTTCTTCAACCGGCAATCCAATCGCCGGTGGCACTGGTGTCGTCACGGTGGTCAACGGCCAATTGCTGGTCACGAATGGTGTCACCGAAGTGGGCTATCAAGGAATCGGACAAATGAATGTCAGCGGTGGCACAACCAAACTGGCTAACCTTTCCGTGGGCAATGTGCAGGGCGCAGCCGGAACTGTTTCCATTTCTGGCGGACAATTTTACGTCTTACCGCGAACGACCAACGATCCAACGCGTCTGGGAAATTCTGGTTCTGGAACACTTAATATTACGGGCGGCTCAGTGGCCTTGATGAATGAACTGATTCTGGGCGATTATCCCGGTGGTCCTTTGGCGAGAGGAACAGGAATGGTGATGATCGCAGGCGGTTCGCTCGTCGCGACCAATGACCTGACCTCAATCGGAAAGTTTGGGGTCGGATTTATGACCATTTCAAATTCCACCGTGACACTCGCCAATGTTTCCGTGGGGCGTCACGATGGTTCCACCGGGACACTGAATCTGCAAACCAGCGGAGTTCTAAATTGTCTCGACGCGCTCTCGATTGGCCGACTTGAATTGAGCACCGGACATCTGTTTGTGACGGGCGGATTATTATCCTTGACGAACAACACACTTTGGGTCGGCCGCGGAGGGAACGGTGATATGACTCTCTCGGGTGGAACGGCTCGCGCTTCCAGCCTGTTCGTGGCTGTGTCGATGTTTGAAACAAACAACCTCGGCGCAACTGTCACCAATCAACCTGCGGGCACGTTTACCATGACAGGCGGCGCACTGGAATTAACTTCGCGCTTCTTGATCGGAACGGAATCCTACTCGACGGGCCACGTGGCGATCTCTGGCGGCAATTTATCGGTGACAAATGGCGGCGGCGGGAACCTGAGTGTCGGACAAGGGACGCTTCAGTTAAATGGAGGGACGTTGGTCACTGACAGCGTCACGCTGACGAACAGCACGGGTCAATTCGTTTTTGGCAAGGGCACCTTGCAGACGAAAAGCATGACGGTTTCCAACGGCGCGCCATTCATCGTGGGCGATGGAGTGAACGTGGCAACACTTCAGTTGGACGGCGGCACGTATTCCTTCGCCAATGGCCTCGTCATTTCGTCGAACTCAACCGTCACAGGATGTGGAACTATAGTTGGGAACGTTACGAATAATGGAACTTTTTCCACCAATTGCGGGCCCGTCATCAACATCACAGGAATCAACTACGCTGGCATGACGGCGACGGTTTCGTTTTCGTCCCTGAGCGGTTTGAATCATTTGCTCCAATTCAAAACGGATCTGGCGGTGCCAACTTGGAAGACGATTTCCCCCGGCGTGATTGGAGACGGTGGGATTCGCTTTTTGTCCGACACCACGGCCACGAACGCCAGCCGTCTATATCGAATTTTAGCTCAATAGTCGGGACGATCAGGTATTTCGCACACGCTGTTCGCAAAGCTCCAACAACGTTTCAGTGAGTCGCGCTCTTTCGGGAAAGCGTGTGCTGAGAAAAATGTGGCGAGCCAAAGTGAGATTCGTATAGACGCGAACCGAAGCTAGCACTTTTTCGCCGGACAATTCAACAAATCGATTTTCCAGCGCCTGTTCCACATCGATCAATGCACCAGCATCACCGCGTTCGCGCAACGCCTGTTCGGTGATGTGGCCGATGAAATTCCCGACGTCGAGAGCCGGGTCGCCCCAGCAATATAAATCAAAATCGATCAGCCAGAGTCGCGCGCCATCGACGATGACTTGCGCTGGATAAAAATCGCGATGAATTCCGCAGAGACGCGGCGCTGGAAGATTTGCGCCGAGGGTTTTCAAATCTGTCAATAAATTTTCCAATCGCAGCGCCCAGTCGGGCTTCAACGCGGCAACTTTGTCGAAGCACTCGCTGAGAATCCGCAACTCGTCATCCATCGCGTGCTGTTTGAAAGTCGGCACATTTGAGCGATGCAGTTTGTGAATGGCGGAGGCCACGCGTTGTGCCAGCACGGTGCTTTGCTCAAGAGAATTTTTGCTGATCAATTCCTCGACCGTGACGCCGCTAACCTTTCGTTGAAACCACATTTGGAATTCAGCAATGACACCGATGGGTTCAGGAACAGAAATTCCATCTGGACTGACTGCATCGAATCCGGCGTTCCAGATTTCATCCTGCAGGCGGTACGCTTCGTTGCCAGAGCGGCGCGCGCGGGTTTTTCCGATGAGCGTCACTTTTTGATCCGCTTGGCCGGGCCTGCGAATTTTCACGTCATATTCCGCCATACACCGTCGCGCCGGTTTGTAGCGCGTGACGCGAATCGCTTTCAATCGCAGCTTGCCGTCCGGTCCCGCCAGCCTGGGCAAGCGGCGTTTAAATTCGCTCCAGGCCGTTTCAACCTCAAGCGCCTTGGCCAGCGTTGGCATTTCCGTGTCCGCCGCCGCGCCGAAAAGATCCGTCGATTTCTCGTTGGCCAGAGGAAATTTTTCGAGAGCGTTCGACCAAAATTCCAAAAGCAAATCAACTTGGCGCGACACTGAGAATTTTTCCTCCGCCAGTTGTCTGGCCGCTGCGCCCATGCGTTGTCGCAACGCGGAATCTTTGAGAATTTTTTCGAGCGCGGAAGCAAATGCCGTCGCATCTCCCGCCGGTGAGAGCAGACCGGTTACGCCATGCTGAACGAGTTCGGAAATTCCGCCGACACGCGTGGCCACCACCGGCACGCCGCACGCCGATGCTTCCATCAAACTAACTGGCATTCCTTCGTTTTCGCTGGTGAGTGCACCGACCGCCGCGCGATGCCACCAGCGCACGACGTCGTCTTGTTCTGCTGCGCCGGGGATTTCCACAAATTGCTCAAGACGCAGACGGGCACAGCTGGCTTCAAGTTCCGCGCGCATCGGACCGTCGCCGAGAATCACGCAACGAAAATGGATTCCACCCGTTCGCAATAAAGAACACGCATCCAGCAGCAGTTGAAGATTTTTCACGGCAACGAGGCGAGCAACACAAAGAATGATCGGCACCTCGAAATTTTGATTTTGTTCGGCCCGACAAAATCGCTCCGTGTCGATGCCGCATGGAATCACGCAGATGCGCTCGCGCGGGACGCCGAAAGTTTGATGAATGTAATTCGCATTCGCCTGAGAAACGGTTACGACGCCACGCGCGGCTGCCGCTCGTTGTCGAAAATCGGGTGGCGGTTTGCGATGGATATCGTAGCCGTGGGCCGTGAAGGTGAACGGCACTCCAGTTCGCGCAGAAAGTTCGCGCGCTTTCTCCGTGGCTTCCTTGGCAAAATGCGCGTGCAGCAGATCGGGCTTAAATTGCTTCACCGTGTCTTCGAACTTCGCCACGTCGTATTGGGTCAGCGCGTCGAGACCAGCGCGGCGGATAATTCCATGCTGCAATTCCGGGCGCGGCGGCAGCAACGAAAGAATGCGGAGTTCAATGCCGCGTCGCCGCAGTTCTGCGAGCTCACCAGCGATAAATGTCTCCGACAATTTCGGGAAAATGGTGAGAACGTAAACGATTCGCTGGAGCGTCATGCGATTGAATTTCGACGGGTTCGTTTCAAGTGCGTCGCGATTTTAATGACGCGCGCTGCATTGATGTCCCACGTGAATTTTGCGTGCATTAATTTTGCGCCCGCGCGCCCAACTGTTTTCCCGAGAATCGGATTGGTCAGCAACTTCTCGCAACATTTGACCAGCGCATTCAAATTTCCAGCAGGATAAAGCATCCCGTTTGCTCCATTACGGATGATTTCTGAAATCTGGCCGACGTCTGCCGCCACTACGGGCACGCCGCACGCCATGTATTCAAACAACTTCATCGGAGAAAAATAAAAATCGTGGTTGTGCTTTGGATAAGGCGCGAGCGCGAGGTCAAATTGCCGAATGACCGCAGGAACTTCCTCATGCGACAATGCCCCGGTAAAAACAACGCGCTGCGCAAGTCCGCGTTTTTTGAACTCGCGTTCCAGCGTTTCGCGCAATGGGCCATCGCCGACAATGATGAGTTGCAAAGTGGTGTAACGAAGGCTCAATCGCTGGAGCAATTCGGGCAAAATTTCCACGCCGTGCCACGGACGCAATCCGCCGACGAAACCGATCACCGGATTTTCACCCAGCTTCAATTCGCGACGCAGCGACGAATCCTGTTCGGCAGGGTGAAATAATTCGGCGTTCACACCGTTAGGCATCACGTGAATTTTTGCCGGTTTTACGCCGAGCGAAAGGACGTGGCGACGCAGTTCAAAAGAAACCACAACCACGGCGTCGGCGTGCGTCAGAGTGGAGCGCTCGGCCTGCGCCGCAAGTTCGCCCAAGCCGGTGGCGCGATAGGCGGATTGCTCGAGAGCAAGCGGCGCGTTGAGTTCCACGAGATGCGGCACTTTGAATTTGGCCGCGAGCCTCGCACCCGCTGTGGCATACAGCGAAGCGCGTTCGTAAATGAAATCCGGCCGGTGATTCAGAAACCGAAGTTTCAATTCCTGATAAAGCGGTGTGTTGTAAAGAATACGTCGTAGTTCACTGGGCAGAGAATTTTCCAGATTCAGCCGCTCGTTGAACTCCTTCAAACTCTGCACGGCGTTGGCTGCGCTGGGGTCAAGTGGAATTTGGATTACGCGCGCCCCGATTTTAGCAGGGATTTCGCTTGCCGATTTTGTCAACGATTGCGCGGCGAGGGTGACTCGATGTCCCGCGCGATTCAAGGCGTTGGTGAGTTCGCGAACGTGAACGGACGCGCCCTTACGGCCCAAAACCGGGATGCCAAGATCGGGGCAGAGGTAAAGGATTTTCATGTCGCGGAAGTGATTCCCGCAGCGGCGGGTTGAGAAAAACCATCCGTGCGTTCCGCTGCGCGAACGCGATGGAGGGCGGCGTAACGGCCATTCAACGCCATCAATTCGTGGTGAGTTCCCTGCTCCGCAATACGTCCGTCTTCGAGATAAAGAATCAGGTCGGCAATAGCGGCATGATGCGGGTCGTGCGTGATGAGAAAAGTGGTGCGCGTGCCGTAAAGTCTTTCGAGTGAGTCGAGAACTTCGCGTTCGTTTTTGCGGTCAAGTCCCGTCATCGGTTCATCGAGAATTAGAATGGGCGCTTTGCGAATCGCGGCACGGGCAATGGCAATGCGCTGTCGTTGCCCGTGCGATAAATTCACGCCGCGTTCGCCCAGGACTGTGTCGTAGCCGAGGGGAAGCTTGATGATGAAATCATGCGCGTTGGCCAGGCGCGCGGCTTGCTCAATTTCCTCCAATGACGCGGCGGGAGCGCCGAACGCAATATTGTCGCGCACGCTGGCCGCAAACAGAACATTGTCCTGCAAGACTACGCTGATTTGCGCGCGGAGCGATTCCAGAGTGAACTCGCGAATATCACGCCCGTCGAGCAGCACTTTACCTTGGACCGGATCGTAAAGTCGCAGGATAAGACTGAAAAGAGTGGTCTTGCCGCCACCCGAGGAACCGACGAGCGCGATGTGCTGTCCGGCTTTAATGTCGAGATCAATGTTCAGGAGAACAGGTTGTGTGTGGTCGTAAAAAAAACTGACGTTTTGGAAACGCACCTGGCCCGTAAAAGTCGGAGCACGCACCGCGCCGGGAAGATCGCGCACGTCTGGAACACGTTCGAGCAAATCAATCACCCGTTCGCCAGCGGCAGACGCTTTACCAAGTCGCGCGGTGTATTTTGCAAAATCCTGGACAGGACGATAGGCGGACTTGAGGTAAGCAAGAAAGACAAGCAATTCGCCCGGGGTAACTTCATGGCTGATAACGAGGCGCGTGCCAAACCAGAGAACCAAAGCTGTCGCCAAGGCAATGAGAACGTCTACGGAACGTTCCAGCGCGGCGGACAAGCGTTTGCCTTTCACGTCCTCTTTCGCGTTGCGATTGCTTTCAGAGGAGAACGATTCCGCGAATGTTTCCTCGAGCGAAAGCGCCTGGACAGTGCGAATCGCGTGCATCGATTCCGCAATGGTGGCCGCCATTTGACCTTCCTGCCGACGTTGGTTTTTTGCCACTTCACGAATGCGCTTGCTCAGGCTGATGGTGCGCAACCAGAAAAGTGGAAACACGGCGACGGCGATGATGGCCAGTTGCCAATTCATGAAAAACATGAGTCCGATCATGCCGATGACGACGAGAATTTTGGCCAGCATGGGCAGCAAGGCGGTGACGGCCACGTCCTGCAACATTCCCACGTCACCGATCAAACGCACCACGAGGTCGCCCGTTTTGGCCTTCGTGTGAAAGGAGAGCGACAGGTATTGTACGTGTCGGTAAAGTTGGCTGCGCACCTTGGTCAGCGCGCGATTTCCAAGTTTTGCGAATCCGATGGTTTCCCAAAATGACGCGCCCGCGCGCAAGCTGGTGATGATGATAACGGCGATGGCGGCAAAGGTCAGGAGGGTGACTGTGTCGTAAGACGCGAGGTATTCCGGCAACGCTTTTCTGCCGCGCGATTTGGTGCCGATGATGTAATCAAAAACGAATTTCAGCGGCCACGGCTCGAGCAATCGCAAGCCAACTTCGATGAAGAGCGCGAGCAATGAAAGCGTGATCAATCCCCAGTATTGCCGGAGATGCGGCCAAAAATAGCGCACGATGCGCCAAAGGCCCGGCAGATTTTTTTGAGGTTCTTTCGGCATGTCAGCTCGTGACTCCCGCCGGGATCTCCACTTGGGATCGTTTGGCTTCCGTTTCTTTCGCCAGCGCCAGGAGATGCAGGGCGGTTTGATTTGCGCCCTCAAAAGAGAGCGTCGATGGCGTTATGGGTTTGGGCGACTGCAAAAGCTGGGAAATTTCCGCGCCCAAAATTTTCGCTGTGATGTGGTCCGGTTTAACTACGCGCAATAAACCCAGCTTGGCAAACGCTTCGGCCCGGATCAATTGTTCAGTTCGCGGAACCACCCGAGGCATGCAGAGCGTCGGCACACCTTTGGAAACAACTTCTGCCAACGTGTTGTAGCCGCCCATGCAAACGATGGCGTCCACCGCGTTGAAAAGGGCGGGTAATTGCGGAACAAACTGGCGGATGGCGACCCCGCTCGCGGCGGCCAATTCCTTCAATGAATTCCATTCCGAGTCCGGCGTCAGTGGGCCAGCAATGACAACGCCCTGCCAGGGTGCGGATTTGGCAGCTTCGATAAATGTTGTTAGCAAATGAAATCCATCCTCGCCGCCGCCAGTGCTGGCCAGCACGACTGGGAGCGAACGTTCTTCGCGCGAGGGAAACAGCAATTTGAAATCAACCAATGCGTCTTCGCTTTCCCGGTTGACAACGTAACCGCAAAAGCGCGTGCGACTTGCCATTTCTTTGGGGAACTCGTAAGCCGTCACGGGATCGAAAACCGCGCGCTCTCCGTAAATAAAAACGCGATCATAATGTCGGGCGATCTGCCGTTGCATCCGGTAGGGTCTCCATTCCTCGATCACTTGCGCTGGCTCGTCGAGAATGTCCCGGAAACCGAGCGCCGCACTGCCACCACACTTTTTCAGCGCTTTCAAGGCATCTTTCAATTCGCCGCTCGCGCCGAACGGATGTTTGTCCACCAACATAACGGTAGGTCGAAATGATTTTACCGCCGTCAGCAACAACGCCGCTCGCAGCGCGCGAATTTCCCGAGCCGGAATGTGCAGCCGACGCGAGGAGTAGTCGTTGTTCCCCAGCTTTCGCAAGCCAGGGAGCTTCAGCACTTCGACTTGTGCGGGAAGTCCCAAACGCGCGATGTCGTCCGCGCCGGAGATCATCAAAATAGACGCGTTGGGAGCTAGCTCGCTTAAGGCAGAGGCGACGGCCAAATGCCTCCGTGTATGCCCAAGGCCCAAGCCATCATGGGAGTAAAAAACAAAACGCATTTATTTGAACGTATTAGCTCGGAGTACTTCTGCCAATCTAAACGAGCCCAGCAGATCGGCCATCACGCTGTTTTCTTCAAGTCAACCGGGAAAAGGAACGAAAACGGTAAATGAAATCCTAATTGCAGAGCCTTGGCCTCGTCTCCGCGGGTCATTCCCTAGCTTTTATTTTTCTTCCCCCTAGATTTAATTCATTATGCCGTCTTCGTTTTTAAAATAAATTGACAAAATTTCAAAATTGTTAAAGCTTAGTAAGATAACTGGAAAACTTATGATTGAAACTGCGCCAGTGTCCGCCTCGCCCGCCAAACCGTTGACTCGGAATGAAGGTTTGAAGGCAGCTCATCCACTTTTGGAAGGAACCATCGCGCAAACTTTGGCTGATCCCGCCGCGGAACGATTTTCCGAAGACGACTACGAGTTTTTAAAGTTTCACGGAATTTATCAACAGGACGACCGGGACCAGCG
>JBDSIW010000467.1:0-7527 GCA_039917795.1 Verrucomicrobiota bacterium
GTCTCCATCCTCCTTGCGCCTCCGGCGCAAGGAAAATTACCCAAAGTTCTGCTCCATTGCCCCGCCTGAATCTCCACGGAAGGTTTGATCGCACAAAAATCGAAAGGTTTGTACGCACCACCACACATAAACCTTCGACTCTTGACATTCATATTCCCGAGCTAAAGCTGAAGAAAATCTGTTATGAATCGACGCTCCTTTCTCACCGGCACTGCAACCACTGCGGCGGCTTTAGCTGTCGCTCCCATTTCATCGGCGGTCGCCGCTGATCCGCCGCGCACGAGTCGTCGCCATCGACTGGGACTCGCCACCTACTCCTATTGGCATTTCCGCGAGCCAAGGGTGTCGATCGAAACGGTCATCGAGAAAGGCGCGGCGCTCGGGTTCGATGGAATCGACGTGCTGCATCGGCAAATGGACATCGATGAGAAAGCTCCTTTGGATGCCGCAGGCCGGAAATATTTGCGTAATCTTAAACGGCTGGGGTTCTTGAATGGCGTGGAAATCTGTTGCGTTTCCACCCACCAAAGTTTTGTGAAGCCCAAGGAGGACGAACTCGTCGAGAACGTCGAGCACACGAAAAAGTGCATCGAGATCGCATATGAGTTGGGTTGCCCGGCGATCCGGATCAACACCGGTCGCTGGGGCACGACGTCTGATTTCGATGAGTTGATGAAAAATCGCGGCATCGAACCGGTATTGCCCGGCCACACGGAGGAGGAGGGATTCAAATGGTGCATCGATGGGATCACGCGCTGCCTGCCGAAGGCGGAGGAATGCGGCGTCGTGCTAGCGCTGGAAAATCATTGGGGCCTGGCTCGGACTCCGGAAGGTTTGCTCCGAATTCTCAACGAGATCAAATCACCGTGGCTCGGCGGCTTGATGGACACGGGCAATTTTCTAGAATCACCCTACGAAAAACTGAAGCAGATCGCAGCCAAGGCGGTGTATGTGCAGGCGAAAACCTATTTCGGCGGCGGCGAATGGTACACGCTGGACCTTGATTACAAACGCGTGGCCAAGATTCTGACCGACGTGAATTACACGGGATATGTCTCGCTCGAGATGGAAGGAAAAGAAAATCCCGATACTGCAGTTCCGAAGAGTCTGGCGATCTTGAAAGAAGCGTTTCAGTAGACCGCGGCTGACGGCTTCCTTTTCCGAGGGATGGAGAATCCCCGCATTTTTTCCAACGCTTTTCTCGCTGACTGCCAAATGGTCTGTGCTTAAATAAACCCGTTATGGCGCTCCTCATCAAAAACGGCGAAATCATCACGGCCAGCGAACGATACGTCGCGGACATTTTCTGCGAAGGCGAAACGATCACGCGGATCGACAGGAATATTTCCGCGCCGCCGAACACCGAGGTTATCGATGCGAGCGGCAAGTACGTTTTCCCCGGATTCATCGATCCACACGTGCATATTTACCTGCCCTTCATGGGGACGTTCGCCAAGGACACGCACGAGACGGCGAGCCGGGCGGCGCTCGTCGGCGGCACGACGACATTCGTCGAAATGATCTGTCCGGGGCGCGAGGAAAAACCTCTGGAGGCCTTTGAACTCTGGCTCGGCAAAGCACAGGGAAACAGCGCGTGCGATTTCAGCTTCCACTTGGGGGTGACGCGCTACGACGACGAGGCGGAAAGTGATTTTAAAGAAATTGTGAAACGCGGCGTGAGCAGTTTTAAAATTTTCCTCGCCTACAAAGGCGCGCTCGGCGTCACCGACGAAGAACTTTTCAAAACGCTATCGCTCGCTAAGAGATTAGGCGTCATCACCACGGCGCACTGCGAGAACGCTGACTTGATTCTGGAATTGCAGAAGAAGCTTTTGGCCGAAGGCAAAACCGGGCCGGAATTTCATTACTGGAGCCGGCCCCCCGTGGTCGAAGCCGAGGGTGTGCACCACCTGATGACCTTCGCGCAAATGACGGGCGCGCATGTTTACATCGTGCATCTGAGTTGCGCCGAGGCCCTGCGCGAAGCCGTGCGCGGCGCGGCCCGGGGCGTGAATGTCTGGGTCGAAACCCTGATCCAATATTTGTTGCTCGACAAAACAGATGCGGAGAAGCCGAATTTTGAAGGCGCGAAATGCGTTATGTCCCCTCCCCTGCGCGAGAAAAAGAATCAGGAAGCGCTCTGGAACGGTCTGCACAAAGGCTTCATTTCCACGCTGGCGACCGATCACGCTCCCTTCGATTTCGCGACCCAAAAACAGATGGGCAAAGATGATTTCACGAAAATTCCCAACGGCATTCCTTCGCTGGAAGATCGAGTGAATTTGTTTTTCACTCACGGCGTAAAACGCGGGCGGATCGACCTGCATCAATTCGTGAACGCCGCCAGCACGCAGACCGCAAAAATTTTTGGCTTATTCCCGCGCAAGGGGACGATTCAGCTGGGCGCCGATGCCGACCTTGTGGTCTATGATCCAAATTTCAAAGGAAACATTTCCGCGAAAACCCACCAGATGAACCTCGATTACAATTCATTTGAAGGAATGGAGATCGAAGGCCGCCCGCACCTCGTCACCGTGCGAGGGAAAGTGGCGGCGCGCGACGGGAAATTTGTCGGGGACAAAACGCGTGGAAAATTCCTCCAGCGCGCGCCGAATCATTTTTGAGTCGTTGTTTTCCGAATTCGCCATTGTGGTTTTGTATTAGGGAACAGTTTGCGAACTTTCGAAAAAAATTTATGGATTCCATTCCAGCCGACTTATCTCCGACCCAGTTGACCGAAATTCAGAGGAGCAAACTCTTCAACGCCGACCTCGCGCCGGTTCCGTCCACGGCTCGCAAATGGCGCTACGGCAGTTTCGCCGCGCTTTGGATTTCCATGTCGGCCTGCATTCCGACTTACATGCTGGCGTCCGGATTGATCGACCCAAAAATCGGGATGAATTGGTGGCAGGCAATCTTAACAATTTTTCTCGGCAATCTCATCGTCCTCGTCCCGATGGTCCTCAATGCGCACGCTGGAACGAAATACGGAATTCCATTTCCAGTTTATTGCCGCGCCGCCTTTGGAACCAAGGGCGCGAATGTTCCGGCCCTCCTGCGCGCGCTCGTGGCCTGCGGCTGGTTTGCCATCCAGACATGGATTGGTGGAAACGCGATTTACAAAATTCTTTGTGTGTTCCATCCGCCGCTGGCGTCGGGTTCGACCGAAAAATTTTTAGGAATCACCGGTGCGCAGTTTCTTTGTTTCCTGTTTTTCTGGGGCGTCAACATGTTCGTCGTTTACAAAGGAATTAATTGCATCCGCTGGTTGCTGAACATCAAAGCGCCAGTGCTGATCGCCCTCGGGCTTCTTCTATTATGGTGGGCTTACAAGAACGCGGGCGGCTTCGGCCCAATTCTTTCGCAGCCCTCGCAGTTTGCCGAAGGCCAACCGAAGGCCGGACAGTTCCTTGCCTTCTTTTTCCCCGCCCTCACGGGCATGATTGGCTTTTGGGCCACGCTCTCGCTCAACATTCCTGACTTCTCGCACTACGCCCATTCGCAGCGCGACCAAGTCATCGGGCAGGCGCTCGGCCTGCCCGCAACAATGGCGCTTTATTCGTTCATCGGCGTGGCCGTTACTTCCGCCACCACTCTCATCTACGGCCGAACTATTTGGGACCCCGTGGATGTCCTGACCCAATTCACGAACCGGGCGGTATTGGTCACCGCGATGCTCGCTCTTTGCGTGGCCACACTGGCAACGAATCTGGCCGCAAACGTGGTGAGTCCGGCCAACGATTTTGCCCACCTCGCGCCCCGGAAAATTTCCTTCCGCATGGGTGGTCTGATCACGGGAATCGTTGGCATCGTGATGATGCCGTGGAAGCTCGTGTCCGATCCGAGCGGCTATATTTTCACCTGGCTGGTCGGCTACAGCGCGTTGCTCGGGCCCATCGGAGGAATTCTGATCGCTGATTATTTCGTCTATCGAAGGAGGCAACTCAACCTCGTAGCGCTCTATCAATCGGATGGCGAATACCGGTTTAATAGTGGCTTCAGTGTTGTCGCGCTGATGGCTTTGTTTCTCGCCATCCTGCCCAACCTCCCGGGATTTCTCGCCCAAATCAGCCCAGCCTTTGGCGGGCGAGTCCAGGAATTTTTCAAACAACTTTATCACTACGCCTGGTTCGTGGGATTTATTTTGGCATTCGTCCTTTATTTGGCGGGAAAACGACTTAAGTTGGAGCCTCAAAAAATTGATGCGATCCCAGGCCGGGTTTCCGCCCACGACGCCTGATTTTCGCACGTGAAAAAATTATGAAAAAGCCGACTCTGCCTGCTTTCGACCACCAACCGCGTCCCTACACTGGCCCGTCGGCCGAGGAGGTTTTGAAACTGCGCAAAGAGTTTCTGAATCCCGGGATTTTTCTCTACTACAAAAACCCCGTGATGTTTGTCGAAGGCAAAGGCCAATACGTTTGGGACGACCAGGGCAAACGCTATCTGGATGGCCTGGCGGGAATCGTGACCATCAGCGTGGGGCATTGTCATCCGCATGTCGTTGCCGCCGCGCAAAAACAAAACGAGATCCTTCAACATTCGACGACGATTTATTTGCACCCGAACATCACCCGGTTTGCGGAGAAGCTGGCGTCGAAAATGCCCGGCGATCTGAAGGTTTGTTACTTTTGCAATTCCGGTTCCGAGGCAAACGATCTCGCCCTGCTTATGGCGCGCGCTTACACCGGCAACTTTGACATGATCGCATTGCGCAACGCCTATCACGGCGGAAATTCATCTGGCATGGGTCTGACCGCGCATAGCACGTGGAAATATAATGTTCCGCATAGCTTCGGAGTGCATCACGCGATCGCGCCATATCAGTATCGCGGCCCGTATGGTTACGACGACGCGAATGCCGGAAAGAAATATGCCGACGACGTGAAGTCATTGATTGATTACGCCACCTCCGGAAAAATCGCCGGGTTCATCGCCGAGTCGATCCAAGGCGTTGGCGGCTTCGTCGAATTTCCCCAAGGCTATCTCAAGAATACCTACGAGCACGTGCGCGGCGCGGGTGGAGTTTGTATTGCGGACGAAGTTCAAACCGGCTTCGGACGGACCGGCACGCATTTTTGGGGATTCGAGACGCAAGGAGTCGTTCCCGACATCGTGACGATGGCCAAAGGCATTGGCAATGGCGCGCCGCTCGCTGCTGTCGTCACCACGCCGAAGATCGCGCAATCGCTCGTGGGCAAAGTTCATTTCAACACGTTTGGCGGAAATCCTGTCGTCAGCGCCATTGGCACAGCCGTGCTGGAAGTCATCGAGCAGGAGAAACTCCAGGAAAATTCCCTGAAACTGGGCGCACGCATCAGGGACGGACTGGAAAATTTGAAGGCCAAATATCCAATTATCGGCGACGTGCGCGGCAAAGGATTGATGCTCGGGGTGGAGATGGTCAAGGACCGCGAATCCAAGGAACCGGCGAAAGCGGAGTGCGCGCAAGTGCTGGAGAATTGTCGCGAGATGGGATTGCTCATCGGCAAAGGCGGACTCTGGGGACAAACCATTCGCTTTGCGCCGCCCATGTGCATCACGTCCGCAGACGCCGATTTCATCATTGACGTCTTTGACACAGCTTTCGGCGCATTGTGAGCGCCCTCCTGAATCTACGTTGCGTCCGCTCCTGAAGACGGTGACTGGTGACTTCCGGTGCGGAATCATGGTTCCGCGTCCGCGCCATCAACGCGCTCGGCGAAGGCCCCTGGAGTAATCGGGTGAGTGCAAGAGTGAGGTGATTCTCGACAACTATGCGTTATCGGAATAAATCCTCGATATGCTAAAAACGAGCTATAAGCATCTGAACAATATTCAGAAGGGATCAATCGCTGAAGCATATGCAAAAATGGCTTTCACGCTGGAAGGATTCGAAGTTTACACATCGGAATACGATGACCGTGGGATCGACTTTGTTATCCGAAACAACAAAGGAAGTTTTTTTTCTGTTCAAGTAAAATCTACAGGCCCGTCTGTAAGCCCATTCATATACGCGAAAAACTTTGAAGCATCACCCGATTTCTTACTTTGCGCGGTCCGCCTAATCGAAGGGTCAACGCCTGAAATCTACCTAACATGTGGTACAGATTGGAATGAAGGGAAAGAATGTCTGAATTTCAATCAGAACGGCGGAAATGCGGGGGCCTATTACGAATTGAGATTTTCGAAGGTATATTTAGAAAGTTTAAAGCGGCATAAGTTCGAGAATTATGTTTTGGAGTTGAAGGTCTCTCCCTCAGTTCTTTCGCGTACTTAAATACAAATCAAGCGAGCAGAGTTTTCCAGTTCGCGACATTGCGTTCTTTGGCGTCAACCCGGAGGGCTGAAGGAAATTAGCCGGGGGCAAGCAACGCGCCGCCCCCGGAAACTTGCGCATGAATGTTTGCGCCCCGGCGGGGCGCGGGAAGGTCAGAATTATCCGGCGTCCCTTCAGGACGCATAAAATTTATATTCTAAACCGGGGGCGGCATTTCATTTGCCCCCGGCTAATTTCCGTTGCCTCTCCGAGGCAAAAGCGAAAACGCCTCACGGTTTTTCCGCCACCATTTTTCCATTCTTCCAATAATAAATCGGCGTGCCATAAGCGCGGGCAGTTTTACGCGCCGCCTCACCAGCGCGAATCAGCGCCTTTCCCACTGCCGTCGTAAGAGTCTTTTTCGCTTTTTCATGTGCGATCCTCTCCTTTTCGACGCGGCTGATTTGTTTGGCGGGTTTCTTCTTCATTGAATCAAAGCCCAAGTTTCTTAAACCGCTCCTTCACTCCTTTGAAATGGAAATCGAGCGAGCAGAGTTTTTCCAGTTCGCCTTTGGCAAAATGTTTTTCCACATCGGCGTCGCTTAAAAGTTGTTTCAGGAAATCGGCGTCGGCGTTGCCAGCGTGTTTGGCTTGCCAGGTTTGCATGGCGTTGCGCTGGACGAGGTCGTAGGCGGCTTCGCGGCTCAGACCTTTCTTGATGAGCGCGAGCAAAACGGTTTGGGAATTCCACATGCCGAGCGAGAGGCCGAGATTGCGCTTCATGTTCTCGGGATAAACGATCAAACCTTCGGTCAGCTTCGCGAGCAAGGTCAGCATGTAATCGAGCAACGTGCAGGAGTCGGGAAAAATAATCCGCTCGACGCTGCTGTGGCTGATGTCGCGCTCGTGCCAGAGCGCGACGTTTTCCATCGCGGCGAAAGCGTTGCCGCGGAGCACGCGGGCGAGGCCAGTGAGACGTTCGGCGGTGATGGGGTTGCGCTTGTGCGGCATGGCGCTGGAACCTTTCTGGCCCTTGGCAAAAAATTCTTCTGCTTCCAAAACTTCGGTGCGTTGGAGATGACGAAATTCCGTCGCCCAACGTTCGATGCTCGCGCCGATAAGCGCGAGTTGCGCCATGAACTCGGCGTGAATGTCGCGTTGCACAACTTGTGTGGCAATCGGCGCGGGTCTTAATCCCAATTTTTTACAAACGTGCGCTTCGATGTCGGACGAAAGATGCGCGCTGGTGCCGACTGCGCCGGAAAGTTTTCCGATGGCGGCAACTTCGC
>JBDSIW010000468.1:0-4624 GCA_039917795.1 Verrucomicrobiota bacterium
GTCTCCATCCTCCTTGCGCCTCCGGCGCAAGGAAAATTACCCAAAGTTCTGCTCCATTGCCCCGCCTGAATCTCCACGGAAGGTTTGATCGCACAAAAATCGAAAGGTTTGTACGCACCACCACACAGAGCTGGCATAAAGGGTGACTATTATAAATAATTTCTCCATTGTGAGCCTTTGTCTCGTCGTCGTTTGTTGTTTCTATCGCCTAAGTATAATAGCAGTCTCGAATATATCCTGTCCCATTAGTCATTCTGAACAAACGGAGGATTGCGGCGACAAAAATCGAGTCCTATTTGGACAAGCTTTTGAGCATAACCACCAGCATCTTTTATCGGAAAATCTTCCACGCTGGCGTTTCTGAAACTATTTCCTTCTTCGGGAAAACCATAATTAAGACACAGAATGCGAAGTTGATTACTTCCTTCGACATCCAAGAACCCGGACACATTCGGTAAATCCATGGAAATGTTCGCATATTTACGTCGTTTGCAAATACGAACATATGGATTATTCGTGCGACGGCACCACGTATAAAAGACTTTATCAATCGTTGGCGGGGAGGGTGTTTTCCAAACAATAATCAGCGTTTTTTTACAATGCTCCAGTTCTGCTTTCTGACGTTTTGAATGAATATAACTCATAGTCTTACCGGTATATTTTTCTCCGCCAAAAACCTCTTCACATCGCCAACGGTATAAGTCCCGAAGTGAAAAATGCTCGCGGCCAGAACTGCGTCGGCTTTGCCTTCGAGTAAAACATCCGCCATGTGTTCGAGCGTTCCGGCACCGCCACTGGCGACGACGGGGACTCCGACGGATTCGCTGACGCGCCGTGTGACAATTAAATCAAAACCGGCTTTCGTGCCGTCGGCGTCGATGCTGTTTAGGACGATTTCACCTGCGCCGAGTGCGACGGCGCGTTTCGCCCATTCGATGGCGACGAGGCCGGTGGATTTGCGTCCGCCGTGGGAAAAGACCTCCCATTTATCAGGGGTAACTTTTTTCGCGTCGATGGAAACGACGATGCATTGGCTGCCAAATTTTTTCGCGCCTTGGCGAATGAGTTCGGGAGTGGCGAGCGCAGAGGAATTGATGCTCACTTTGTCCGCGCCAGCTTTGAGCATGGTGTGCATGTCATCGACGGTGCGAATTCCGCCGCCGACGGTGAGCGGCATGAAGCATTCGTCGGCGGTTCGCTCGATCACGCTGACCATTGTGGCGCGGCCATGCGCGCTGGCGGTGATGTCGAAGAAAACCATTTCGTCCGCGCCTTGTTCGTTGTAGCGCATGGCGAGTTCGACGGGATCGCCGACGTTGCGGAGTTCGCCGGCTTCAGCTTTGCCGAACTGGACGCCGCGAGTGACTTTGCCGTCGTGAACGTCGAGACAAGGGATGACACGTTTTGCGAGCATTTCAGGAGCAGGAAATTACACAAGGGTGCCGGATCGCGAAATCATTTCTGCGCCGAAGTTCCAATTCCCTTCGAGACGAGAAACGAGATCAGGTGGTTGAAATCTTCCGGCGAGATAACGTCGGAAAAATTATCCGGCATCAGGGAGGAATCCGATTCTCGCCGTTCCTTGATTTCGTTTTTCGGGATCGAGATTTCCTTTCCTGTAGAGTCTGCGAGCACAACCATTTCGCCTTCTTCTCGCCGGAACAAACCGCTTTGCACGTCACCGTCTTTTCGGACCACGAGCGTCGTGCGAAACGCGCGATCCACGTTGCGGTTTGGATCAAGAATATCCTCGATCAACCGGTCCGTCCCGCGATTGCCGACGCCGTCGAGTTGTGGGCCGACGACTGCGCCCTGTCCGTCGAGTTGATGGCAAACCGCGCAATTCTGTGTGAAAATCCTCGCGCCGACTTCCGTGTTGGAATCCAATTCAGCAAAGCTTCCGCGACGTTCGTCGATCAACTTTTGTTTTTCTGCGCTCAATGGCGTCAAACCGGCTACCAGCTTCTCCGCGCGACTCTTAATTTTTGTATCCTTCGCCGCACCCAAACGTTCGCGCACCGAATTTTCCTGGACCAGCCGCGCGGAAAGTTTTCCATCTTCCACTGCGTTCAACAAAGCGTCGGCGCCTTCCGCGCTACTGGCGAGACCGAGCGCGATCTGAGCCTGAAGTTTACGCGGAGCATTCGCTGCCGCTTTAAGAAGGGTGGTTCTGGTTTGATCGGAATTTATTTCCGCGAGAGTCCCCGCCATCTTTTCACGCAATGGTTCCGGGCTCGCAGGATTGGCAAGGAATTCTCCGAAGCTTTCCAGATGCGGCGCTGGATTGAGTTTGGCAAGGGCGCTGGCGGCAGCTGCTCGCGCGTCAAGATTTGCTTCGTTATCGTTGAGCATCTGCGCCAGTTGCGGTTCGAGGTCGTGCAGGGACAACGCCGACGCCAGTTCAGCCGCCGCTTGCTGCCGCTGATCCACCTGATTTGGAATCACGTTGGGCATCGGCACGACCTCGGGATTGAGCCGCCCCACCGCAATCCACGCAAAGGCGTGACCGTTATTTGCATCCACGATTTCGAGCGAACCTTTTCGTCCCGCGTATTCGCTTAGATTCCAGGTAAACGGTTGCGCCTCGTCGTTGCGCGGTGGTGGAGTGCTGGCAATGATTTTTTTGGTCTCGACGTCACGCAGGCGAACCAAATTTTTCTTCATCGGCGGCTTCTCTGGAGAGCCGTCGTGGCCCGCCATGAAGAAGCTCAATTGAGCAGGAATGTTGAATGGCTTGGAGCGCAAAACGCCCATGAGCGATTCTCCACCGGGCGGCAGGCTGCAAAAAAAAATCGAGCTTTTGTCGCCGTCGGCAGAAGCGCGGGCCTGAAGGAACCACGGATTTGCCGTGTTGCTGGTTTTCAAGGGAGTATTTCGCCAGTCCAGGGAATTCTCATCGATCGATTGCAAAAGCTGTTGGGCGAGACGACCGCCCCAGGCGCGAAACGGCTGGCCCAACTCAATCCCGCGTTGAGCCGAACCCTCCTTGACCGATTTAAATAGCGCGACCTGGAAATCAATATCATTGGCAAATTTTGTTTCCGCGAAGTGGACCAGTGGATCAAGTCCCGCATCAGCATAACGCGCGACGTGGCGAAGGTGCTCGGCGAGGCGCGACGGTTCTTCTGAATATTTCTGAACGTGCTCGAGGAAAAACCGGGCTGATCCGGCCGTCTTGATCCCCAGGGCGACATCCGCGATGGCGCGCGAATCTTTCTCGGAAAGTTGGCCCAAATCGGCGAAGGCACCGGCGCGCAGCAATTGATTTCGCAGGGACATGCGAAGGACATAAATCAATTGGCTGTCCTCCGCATCGGCGTTTTGGCGGGCGTCAAGCAGCAGTCGGAGATTGCCGGCGTCCTGCCAGATACCAAGAGCTTCACAGGCTGCGCGGCGAACAAAACCGTTGGAATCAATGATTGAAGCGCGAACAAATCGGGCGAGGGTTTGCGGAAGCACAGGGTTGCCTTTGGCGGGATCATTTTGTCGCTGGTTTCCGAGATCAGCGATGATCCGCAACGCATGAACGCGAACGAGCGGCCCCATTTTTTCCGCGGCTTGAATCAAAGTTGCGTCGGCCAATGCACCGGATCGGTGAAGGATCCATAAAGCATGCGCGACATAGAAATCGTCTTCTGCGTGGTTGGGCTTTCGATTCGTTTTTCTGAGGGCGGCGGCGATCCCTTTGTGCAAAAGCTGAGAAATGTTTGGGTTGAAATGATCGGACAATTCGTTCATTGCGAGCATGCGGCGCGCAATATTTGAATCAGCCAGGTCTGCAACAAGCTGTTTTTCGCGAACGGGCAAGGCCAGCGCATGCTGAACAAGTTGGGTGGATGGGTTTTTTGCCCCGGAGTAAACAATGCGCCAAATTCGGCCACGCTCGCGATCCCGACCCGGATTGTCGAGAGGAACTTCATAATGGCCAATGATGCGATTGTAAAAATCCGCAACGTAAAGCGCGCCGTCCGGCCCAAGTTGCAAATCGACTGGGCGGAACCATGGATCGTCGCTGCTCAGGAAGTCTGGCTCCTCATTGGCGAGGCGGGTTGAGCCGTGGACGATAAATGAGTCGCGATTGATCCGGCAGGTCATGACATTTCCAATGAACGTGTTGTCGCGAAATTCGGCGGGAAAATTCGCAGCGGCGTAGAAAACCATGCCCGCAATTGCGGTGGAGCCGTGGCTGTGTTCACAAATGTTTGGCGCGAAACCCAGCCCGTCCGTCGGTTTCCCGAAGCTGGGATAGTATCCGCCGCGCAACAGCAAATAGAGCGGGGAACTGTGGCAGTCGGATGACCACAAATCGCCGAGTTGATCAAACATCAATCCAAACGGGTTGACCTGGCCCCAAGTGAATTGCTCGATGTGCGAACCATCCGGCTTGATACGATAGATATTCCCAGAATTTAATTTGATCGAACTTCCGTCCTTCGCGGTGAGTGTCGAATCATTGTTGAATCCGTGGTCGGCATAAAGCCAGCCATCGTAACCCCGGGTGAAATGACTGGTCAGGCCATGCGTATCTTTTTCAAAGCCGAACCGGCCGAGGAAAAGTTCTTTTTTGTCGGAACGTCCATCCCCGTCGGTATCGCGGAAATGATAAATATTCGGGATGCTGAAG
>JBDSIW010000469.1:0-4347 GCA_039917795.1 Verrucomicrobiota bacterium
ATTTGCGGGACGTGTTCGATGGTTATCAATGGAATTGCGCACGGTCAGAAGGCGACGACCGCCTGCCAGTTGCACATGCGCCATTTCAACGACGGCGACACGATCACGATCGAACCGTGGCGCGCGAAAGCATTTCCCGTCATTAAAGATTTGGTCACAGACCGCAGCGCTTTTGATCGCATCAGTGCTTCCGGCGGATTTGTTTCTGTAAACACGGGCGGAACTCCTGACGGAAATACACTTCCGATTCCAAAACTCGACGCTGATGAATCGATGGACGCTGCGGCGTGCATTGGTTGTGGAGCTTGTGTCGCGGCGTGCAAAAATGCTTCGGCGATGTTGTTTGTTTCGGCAAAGGTTTCCCATCTTGCTTTGTTGCCGCAGGGAAAAGCAGAAGCCGAGCGCCGTGTGTTGAACATGGTGAAAACGATGGACGAAGCTGGCTTTGGCAATTGCACGGTGACCGGTTCCTGCGAAGCCGTTTGCCCGAAGGAAATCTCGCTCGACTTCATTGCCAAGATGAATCGCGAATACGGCAAAGCCATTCTGAAAAATCGCGGCGAACGAAAAGCGGGCGACTGACTTCGTTCACAGATTTTCGAGGGACTGACAAGTCTCCTGCATAGGACCGCCCGAAATCCTGCCTACCCGTTTTTCTGCAACTCCGCTTTCATCCGCGTTTTGGCTTCCGGGGAAAGCGTTCGCGTCGAAACTTGGCCGATTTTTTCTTCGTACTTTGGCGCGGCCTGGCGGATAAAACGAAGTTGTTTGGAATAGCGCCGGCACCAGACGCACACGGATGAATGCAACAACATTTTGAGCCGCACCCGCGAGCCGAGAGGATGATCCAGCGATTCGGAGGCGAGGCGCGACATTTCTTTGCAAGTCGGCCAACAGTGATTCATCCAAGTAAAAAACTTCATGGCGCGATTTAATTTTTTCCCCGTCTAAACCAATTCGTTTCCAGGCAGCGCCGCAAGGCCATGCGCGCCCGGTGCAACATCACCCACAAATTCGCTTCGGAAATATTCAGCGTGGCGCAAACTTCCTTGCTCTCCAGCCCATCGAGTTCGCGCATGAAAAAAACGGCGCAGACATTTTTCGGCAACTTGTTGGAGCATTCGTGAAATGTTTTCCAAAACACTTCGTTGTCCAGCGCCGCCCCGGGATTCGGCGACCATTCGACGGGACCGAGTCTGTGAATCCACGCGTCCTTGTGCATTCCTTCGGCGGTCATCCGGTCATTGTCTTCGTCCTGATTAAATTCCAAATCGGTGAACGAAGTTTCGCGGCTGGCTTTGCGGAAATGATCGCAGATTTTGTTTTTCAAAATTCCGACAAGCCAGCTTTTCTCAGCGGAACGACCCGCGAAAGTTTTCCTGCCTTTGAGCGCGGCGAGAAAAGTTTCCTGCACCATGTCCTCGGCTTTCGTTTCGTCGCGCAGACGGATGAACGCGTATTTGAAAAGATAATCGCCATGTTGCTCCACCCATTGTTCGGGATCAGAGAGCGTGGCGGGCGGGCGGATACCGACCGGCTCCGCCAGCGGCAATGGATTAGAAACAGGCGGATCGGTTTCCATGACGAATTGATTTTGCAAGATCAGCGGCGCGAACACAACACGCTTTGAATACTCTCGATTCATTTTTAAAAGTCGCTCAGGCCTAGCTTCTAACAGCGCATTGGTTTGTCCGCAAATACTTCCGATTTCTCCGGCGCTCCATTCATGGCGTCACGACCCGGTAAAATCTTTGAACGGGCGGGGAGTTCGTGTCGCGAAAAAGGATGGCGTTGGTCGAACCAGCCACGGTGCGGAGCGTGATCCAGTTGGTGAGATTGCTGGAAATTTCCACACGATAGGTGCGACCGGTTTGTGTCGTGAGGGTGAATTCAAAATTAGATCCGATGACGCGCGGCGCGCTGAGTTGCGGCGGCGAAGGAGGAACGACCGGCGCTCGCACGGTATCAATGATCGCGCGATAACCGGCGAGGGTTTGCGCGAATTCGGTTTGCCCGTAACGCTGTTCGTTGACGAGGATTTGCCACGATTGATGCGACGGCGAATTGGTCACGCAATTGATCGCCACGAAAGTCGGCTGGCCACTGCTCTGAAACATGAACCGCACAGGATTGATGACGCTGCCTTCGTAATCGTTGACCACGGGATTGAATCCTTGTTGCGTGACGAAGCTGTCGGTCTGCCCTTGATAAAACGAGGCGGACTCCTGGTTCACGCCGACGTGCAGCACCGGCACGCCAAAAGGATTTCCGCCGCGCGTGGCATACCAGTCCGCGATGCCGGTCTTGACTTGCGGCGCAGCGGCGACGCAGTACGGACACCACACCGCGAACCATTCGAGAAACACGACGCGCCCCGCGAAGTCGCGAATATAAACTCGCGCGCCTGCGGGAACCGCGGTGCCATCTGGGCGCGTGAATGGTCGGCGCGCGATGAAATAAAAATTATTCGTGACGTTCTGGCCGACCTTGTAAAGGGCGCGCGCTTTGAATTCGGTGAACGGCGCGAAGGCCATCGCGAGCAAAAGGAGCCATTTAAATTTGGCGTAAAGCATTTTAGATTTCACACAGGTTGAGATGTTTGTTTTCATAAATTTATTCCCGAAACAATTTTTAAAACGCGAATCCCCACGCCGCTTGCACTGAAATCCAGTTGCGGTTGCGGTAGAGATTCGTGAATGGGCGCGTGCCGACTTCCACCGGTTTGTAGCTCGACCAGGACGGCGCGACGGTGAGGGAGAAGGACGAATTCTCGCCCGCGTAACGCACACCGGCTCCACCTTGCCACGTCGTCAATCCCGGCGCGGCGGTGGAAATAAAAAGCGAATTTTCGATCTCGCCCGTGTCGCGGTAGTAGAGGCCGGAAACACTCACCAGCCAACGCGGGGCGACTTCGCATTCGAGCGTGCCGCCGACGTGCCACGCGCGGAGCGTCGGATCTTCGCGCGTGTAGCCGCCGGTCGTGCGCCAGACCCATCGTTCGCCGAGCGCGACGTTGACCGAGCCGCGATAGGTGTAACGCGGCTCGCGATCCGAAGTGAGCGTGAGTTGGAATTCGTGCAGCGCGCGAAGGCGTTTCGTCAGCACATTTTCAAACTTCAACGACGGCGCGTAAGTGTGAAGATTATCGCGGCCATGCACCGCCCGACCAAGCATCGGCTCGAATTCGTAACCCGGCGCAATCTCGTCGCTGGCGTAGAGAAAATTCGCCTCGATGAATCCGGTTGTCGGCTGATATTCCCAGCGCAGACCCGTGGTGGCATTGAAACCGTGCGGATCAGGCCGCGTGTAACCGGGCACAAAATTAAATTGTTGCTCGTAATAATTCGCCAGCCAGAGCGAACGGAAATCGGTGAACCCGCTGTAAGCTCCCGCGCCGCCGGACAACGTGAAACGCTCGCCCAGATTTTGCCGCAGCGACAGCTGCCCGCCGTCGTAGGATTCTTCGAGCCGTTCCGCGAAGCCGAGAAAATCGAAAAGTTTAAATGGCTCATAATCCGCGCCGTAGGTATTGTGCGTGTAGCTGGCCAGCCATTCCGTGCCGCCGCGTTTTTCGCCGTAATTAAAATTGACCGTGGTGAGTTGAATGTCCGACGCGAGCAACGCCTCGAACGCGATTCCACCTTTGCGCGCGACGGGCGGCCCGGTTGCCTGTTCGGGATCGGCGGCGTGACTCGCGGTTTTTTTCTCCGGCGCCCGCGTGGGTTTGATGGCATCAATGACAGCGCGCAATTTTTTCGTCCCTTCAAAACCGGCGCGTTGATAAACGATCTGAAATTCCGGCGAGTCTTTTGTGCCGCGCGTGCCGTCAATCACCACAATGAACGGCGTGCCCGCACCGCCGAGTTTCTCCAGCAATGCGCCGTTGCTGTCGTTCGCCACCAAATCCGCGCCGACCGCTTTGATGAACTCCGCCGTTTTTTTCGGATTATCCGATTCGATATTTACGGCGAGGGCGCGCACCGGGACGCCGTGAGGATTTCCCTTTTTCGTTTCGTAAAATTTCTGGATGCCCGGCCCGATTTCTTCCGAAGCGCGGCGGCACGGCGCGCACCAATAAGCAAAAAAATCCAGAACGACAATTTGCCCCGCGAAGTCCGCCAGTTTCACCTGCTCGGTGGAATCCCACTTGGGCAGGACAAAATCCGGCGCGCTTTTGTTTTCAGCGCGCGCGCCGAACGGAACCGTCAGCGCAAAGGCGAGCCAGAAACGGATGGTGAGCTTTTTCATAAAACTTATCGGCAGGAAGTGCAGCCGGAATTTTGCGGCCCGCCCGCGCCGGCAAGTCCCGTCGCCTGTTGCGAGAGCAGGCGGGAAGCGTTGTATTGA
>JBDSIW010000470.1:0-3701 GCA_039917795.1 Verrucomicrobiota bacterium
GTCGTCATCGTGGAGAAACCCTGACACGGCGGGCAACCAGCAAGTAGGTCAAGCTGGCCGCTCTTAATTTTCAGTCGACGCATGACTTCGGAGGCGGAAATTTTTTTTATGTCCTTTTCCCAAATTACGACCTCCCTGTGATTGGTTTTGTATGTCTCAACCGCGAGCGAATCAATTTCGATCGCGCCAACAACTCGAAACCCGGCTTGTGTCAAACCCAACGTCAGCCCGCCACATCCTGAAAATAAATCAATGGCTTTCGGTTGCTTCATACCATGAAGTTAGCAGCACTTTCGCGTGAGACTCAACAGGGGAATTTCAATTCGTTGACGCTGTTTTCGGCGTTTGCGGTCGACGGCATCAGTCAATTCCTCAAGCGGTTCTTCCGGCCTGAAAATTGATGCATAGGTAGCACAATTCTGCTTATTCGTCATGGGGTTCCGGGCACCGCGTTCAAGAAGGACAACATAACTTCAGAAAAAAACGGAGGAAACAGAGTTGATCAATTTTTTCCACTCGGTTTTTCCATGTCCTCCTGTTCCACCCATCCATTAAACTCATTCCAACGTGAACCAATGAACTTCCACACGGCGATTTTTCTCTGGATCACTGCCAATTGGTTCTTCCCAGCCACGCCCTAAAATATCGAGCCGTTCCGATACGATCCCGTATTTCTCCATCAACACTCTTTTTATTTCCGCCGCGCGATTTTTGCTCAACTCAATCGAACGCATCGCCATCGTCCGCACGTAAGCTTCGCCGCCGGTTTTGCGGAATTCCTCGACCTTGGAACTGTCCACATGCCCGCGCAGCAGCACCGTTGAGCCGGGACTGACCTGCAACATTTTTTTGATCACCTCCAGGTTTTGCAAATTGTTTTGGTCCTGCAAATCGAGATTGGCGGAATTGGCCGCGAAGAGAAACCGAATGTCTTTGCTCAAGATGGGATCGCCTTCCACTGCCGCGCCCTGCGTCCGGATCGGCGCGATGGCAATTTTCTGTTCCTTGAACGCGCCGGTTTGTTCCAGCGATTTCAGCGGTTGAAGATTCAGGAAACGGTCGCCGTCCACCGGGTCTTTGATCAACTGGCTTCCATACGAATAAACCGCCCCTTGATAAATACCGCCGAAACTTCCCGCTGCGTCAATCGCTCCGGAAAAGAACGCCATGTTTTCCGGCAGGTTCGACAAATGCACTTTGGCCAGCTCTTCTTTCGCCTGCTCGCGCGTCCACTTGAACGCCTTGGAGACGATGTCCAACTGCGCTGAAGAATTATCCCGCACCCTGCGATTGCCCTCGAGCAAGCCATCGACGAGGCCAAGCAACATCTGCGGGTTTTGTTGGGCGAACCCTTTATTGACAATCAAAATGTCAGCGATGACCAAAAGGTTCAGGCTCGTGGTCAGGATGTGAGTTTTGCCTTTGCTGGCCGTGGCGACTTCTGTGGTCTTCGGCGCCCAGGTGACACAACCGGCCAATTGATTTCCGCCCTCATTGATTTCCTGGAGGAACAAATCTCCCGCCGCGAAAGCGTCCTTGCAGAAAATGAGATTCAAATTCTCCGGGTCGGGTTTCTCTTTCAAATTGGCCAGCATGTGAATGCCCAGCCCGGCTTCCTGCGCCAGGTAACGAATGAAAAAATCGGCTTCCGTAAATTGCGAAGTCGCCAGAGTTTTTCCTTTGAGCGAGTTAATTCGTTTGATCTCGTTGTTCACGACGATTCCATCTGCGCCGCGGGAAAATCCGATCTGCGCGGGAACGATCACCTGAAATTGTTTTCCCTGCACCGCGAGGACATCGACGGTCGTTGCCGAAGCCGCCATTTTTCCCGCATTGAGCGCCGACCAACTTTCTTCCTCGCTCAAAACGATTTTTACTTTGAAGCCGTGTTTCTTGAAGAAAATGGAATTTTCGTTTGCCTCCAATCCATTATTTGCGGCAATCAAACCGGCGTAGCCCGCGTATTCGCTTAATTCGATCAGGAGCGTGTTATCCTTCGGAAGGTAAGCCGCCGGAGCCGCGAGAGGCGGAACTTCAAATTGAGTTTCGACGGTCCCGGACTTCTCGGGTGAAACGGGAACGCCTTTTGGTTCGGCGGAAGCGGGTGCCGAATTGGTAGAAGCCGCTTTGGGCGCAAGTTTTTCCCACCATTTCCACGCGCCGACGCCTGCGACGGCGAGGATGAGAAAGGTTAAAAATATTTTTCCGCGCGTCGTCATGTTTACTCAAGAGTAAACCACTGTGCTTCGACGCGCCGATTCTGTTCGTTGTCGGAGCCGAGCGGTTCTTCCCAGCCGCGCCCAATGATGTCGATGCGTTCGGGCGCAATCGCATGTTTCTCGATGAGCAATCGCCGGATTTCACCCGCGCGGTCCTTGCTGAAATTCACCGCCTTCAATGCCATTTGTCGGACAAAATTATCGCCACCTTGCTGCCGAAACTTTTCCACGAGCGAATTATCCACGTGGCCGCGCAACAACACCACCGAGCCGGGACTGACTTGCAGCAGTCGTTTGATGGCTTCGAGGTTCTTGAGATTCTCCTGGCTGGCAACATCCAGCACCGCGGAATTCGGATTAAAGAGAAATCGAATATCTTTGCTCAAAAGCGGATCGCCCTCGACCGGCGCGGCGTTGCTTGAACGAATCGGTGCGATGGCCACCTTCTGATCCTTGAACGCGCCGGATTTTTCCAAATCCTTCAGGTGTTTTAATTCCATGAAACGGTCGCTATCAATCGGGTCTTTGATCAAATCGCTGCCGTAGGAATAAACCGCGGATTGATAAATGCCGCCGAAACTTCCCGCCGCGTCAATCGCCCCCGAGAAGAACGCGAGATTTTCCGGCAGATTGGAAAAATGCACTTTCGCCAGTTCTTCCTTGGTTTGCGCGCGTTCCCATTTGAACGCCTTGCCGATCACATTTTGGTAGGCGTTTGGATTGTCGCGCACAAGCCGATTGCCTTCCAACAATCCATTGACAAGCCCCGCGACCATTTCCGGATGCTGCTGGGCAAAGCCCTTGTTGACGACCAGGATGTCGGCGACGATGAGAAGATTTTTGCTCGTGGTGAGAATGTGCGCTTTGCCTTCGCTGCCCTCGGCGACTTCGGTCGTCTTCGGAGCCCACGTCACGCAACCCGCGATTTTATTCCGGCCCGCCTTGATTTCCTGGAGAAACAAATCTCCTGCGGCAAAAGCATCCGTGCAGAAAACCAGGTTTAATTTATCCGGATCGGGTTTTTCGTTTAAGTCCGCGAGCATGTGAATGGCAAGCCCGGCTTCTTGCGCGAGATAGCGAATAAAGAAATCCGCTTCCGTAAACTGCGACGTCGCCAGAATTTTCCCTTTCAACGCGTTGATGCGCTTGATGTCGCTGCGCACGACCACGCCATCCGCGCCGCGCGAGAAACCAATTTGCGCGGGAACCACCACCTGGAATTGCCGCCCGTGAACGGCGAGCACATCCACCGTCGTGGCCGAAGCGGCCATTTTTCCTGAATTGAGCGCGGACCAGCTTTCTTCTTCGCTCAGCGTGATTTTCAATTTGAAGCCGTGCTTTTTGAAAAAGACGGAATTTTCGTTCGGCTCCAATCCGCCATTGGCCGCGATCAACCCGGCGTAACCGGCGTATTCGCTCAATTCAACTTCAACGAGATTGTCTTTTGGCTGATAAATTCCGGGCGCGGCCAGTTTGGGAATT
>JBDSIW010000471.1:0-16759 GCA_039917795.1 Verrucomicrobiota bacterium
GCAAACGATTAACCAGTCCGACAGTTTTTACCGCTTCGCTATCGTAAACAGGAAGGACTTTGATTCCGGTTTGCTTGGTGAAGTTCTGGAAAATCGGTTCGGCGTAGGTTTGGTCTTGGGAAGTATAAACGACGACAGTTTTTACAGGCAGTCCGCGGTATCCTCCTCTTTTGATAATTAAAAACCCAATGACGAGAAGAAGAATCACTGCAAGCAGCCGGGTTATTGGTCGATGAAACGTCACAAAGTCCTCCAATGTCGCGTCACTCCGGGCGCGCGGCGTCTTAGCAAAACACGGAACAGTGCGCACGGAATGAAGTGACCTACCTTTCCTGCTAGCGCGAATCTCCAATCGCGAGTCGCAAATCGTGCGGCTCTCACGCCGTCCTCCGATGGTAATACCACCATTCAAACATCAGCACCGCCAGCGCGCCCGCTGCGATCCAGCGCCACAACTCCATGTTCGCGCGCTTCAACGTCGTCGCCTCGACCTTGGAATATTTTCCAAACTGCAATTCCGCCCGCGGTTTGATGTTGCTCTCAGCGGCGTCCAGCAGATTGACGCAAAATGTCGTTTCGTTCGTTCCAACGCGCAGCCGATAGGTTCCCTGCTTGACGGTGTCGCCGAACACGATTTCCCGCGCGCCCGCATCCACCGGCAGGGTCATCTTACTTCCACCTGGCGCAGTGAGCTCGGCTGTCGCCGCACTTTGCACCAGAGCAAATCGAAATGGATCTCCAGCCCGGACAAACAACTGGCCGTTCCGGGCGGACGCCGGATTCAAAAACTCGACAGCGTTCGCGATGAAGATCGGGAAAGAAATGCGCAACGGCCAGGTGCTTTGCAAGGGATCGAATCCAATCCAGACAATTTTCTGGCGGGCCAGTTCGCCGGCCAGCACGAGCGGTGTCTGCTGCGCATCAACCATCGAGAGCGCCCAGGTCGGCGTTTTCACCGCGAGAGCCTCGCTGATTTGCACATTGTCGAAATTGACATAACGCAGCAAAGGGTGAGTGCTTTTCCAGTCCACCACGGCGGGATTTTCGATCTTCGCGAATCCATCGAACCAATTCGTGTTCGCAATGTGAATCCCCAGGATATTTCCAGCGGGCCAGACTGCGGGAGAAATGTCATCGAGAACCACGAGATCAAAAGCGGCGGCAGGATCGGTGGAATCCTGCGCCATGGAAAGCTCGACGTTGGCGGTGGAGCGCAGGGCTTTTTCCAGGAAACGATTTCCGCGGCTGACGAGCAAAACTTTCACGGGCTGCGGCAATTGGCTGAACATCGATGCCTGGTTGTCCGCCGCCAAATCATCTTTCGTTTTCAAGTTCACCGTGAACACCCCGTTGGTGGCTTGGGAAGCGAAGAAAACCTGCGGGACGGTTTCTCCTGCGGCAAATTTCAAGAGGCGAACTTCCAGAACTCGATCTTCAAAGCGCAATTCCAATTCAGCTTCGTGCGCGTTCGTGGAAAAATTCTGCACACTGGCATAAATCGCGCGCTGGGTGGCGTCCTCCGGATTGGAACGAACGTCCAGCGCGATGATCCCCAGATTGTCGGAGCGTTCGCCGACGCGATGATAAATCACGTTCAACCCTTTGTTCTCGAATTCAGTCAAGTCGCCCACCGCGCCATCGCTGAACAGGTGAATCTCCGCCAGCGGCTGGTCACGAGTCAAAGTTTCGGCCAGCTTCAATGCTTCCTTCAAATGCGTGGGGGAATCGGTCACGGCGCATGCCTGCAGCGCCCGGCGCAATGCTGTCTTGTTGCTTGTCGCGGATTGTTTCACCTCAGTGTTTCCGGCGGCTTGCAGCACCAGCATCTGGTCCTGATCGCGCAAACCGTCCACCCATTTGAGCGCCTCGCTTCGCGCCTTATCGAAACGCGAGGGGGCTTCGTCGGTGCATTGCATCGAGGCGGAAGCATCCAGGATGACGACGCGCAGCGCGCTGCTTTTGGAATCGCCGGCAAAGTACGGGCGGCTCAAGGCAAAAATCGCGAGGAGCAGCAGGAGCAATTGCAGGAGCAGAAGCCAGTTGTGTCGCAGCTTTTGAAACGGCGCGTTGGCCTGGGTTTCTGCGAGAAACTTTTGCCAGAGCAGCGTGCTCGAAACCAGTTTGACGACGCGTTTGCGCTTGAGCAAATAAAAGAGCACCACGACAGGAATCGTGGCTGCGAACCAGAACGCGGCTGGGGCGAGAAATTTCAAAGTGCTTAAGCTGGCGAAACCTAAACATTATTCCCGGCGCATTTCGACAAAATAGTTGTCGCCTTTTCAAAGTTTTCTCCCGACCAAAGCGGTTGGGCAGAGACCCGCTTCCCGCGCGCTCGCCTGGACCGTCATGCCGATGGAGGAAATTAAAAATCCACTTGGACAGCCGTTGTCCGCAGAATGACTTATAAGGAAAGCACGTGCGGAAAAATCGGGTTCCTTTGAGCGGAAGGATCCCTATAATTTCGTTTGCCGCGCAGGAGTAAACGTCAATGCCACCATCTGAAAAAATCATTCAACTCCGGCAGTTGTTGTCCGAGAGATTTCCCGGCAAACGATTTTCGACGGGCGCGGCGGAGAAGGCGAATCCGGTTTGGCCAACTGGCATCGCGCACCTGGATACTTTGTTGCAAGGAGGCCTCCCCAAAAGCGGCATTATCGAAGTCGTGAGCGAGCGAAAAAATTCGGGCAGCGCGCTGTTGATTTCCGCCTTGCTGCGAAAGGCGGCGGGCGAGAATCAAATCATCACGCTGATTGACGGACTGGATTCGTTTGATCCCTCCACCTTCGAAAAAGAAATGTTGTCCCGCCTGCTTTGGGTGCGTTGCCGGAACGCGGGGGAAGCGATGAAAGCGGTGGATTTAATTCTGCGCGACCGCAATCTGCCTCTGGTTCTGCTCGACCTGGCGCTAAACTCCGCCAAGGAACTCCGAAAAATTCCGGCGACCACTTGGTATCGCCTGCAACGGATTACGGAACTGTCATCGACGATCTTTGTAGTGGTCACGCCGCAACCCATCGTGGGCTGCGCGGAGGTTCGTTTGCAGCTGCAAAGTCGCTTTACCCTGGAAGATCTGGATTTGGAACAGACTCAGCTTCCGGAAAAATTGAAAGCAGAAGTGGCGCAGTTTCGATTGCATATCGTTGCGGCGTCGGACGAAAAGGTGGAGGCGGGCTGATGTTCGCCGCCATTTTTATTCCGGATTTTTTTCTGCAGGCCGCGTTGCGCCAATCGCCGGAGCTATTTTCCCGGCCCGTGGCGTTGCTGGATCCGGAATTAAAATGGGTTTGCCAAATGACCTCGCCAGCGCGCGACGCTGGGATATGCGAGGGGCTGACCTCCACGCAAGCGCTGGCGCGTTGTTCCACCATTCTTATTCGTTCGCGCTCGTCCACCCAGGAAGTTTCGGCCTCTGAAGTTTTGCTGGAATGCGCCTATGCATTTTCACCCAACATCGAGTCCACAGCGCCTGGAATTTGCACGCTGGATCTAAAAGGATTGTCGATCGCGAAGACTCCCAAAACGTCGGGACAAGATTGGGCGGAAAAGATTCTCACTCAACTCGCCGGATTAAATCTGCGCGCGCAAATCGGAGTCGCGGAAAATCCCGATCTCGCTCTCCATGCCGCAAAAATCGCCCGGCCGTTTTTCGCGGTCGAAGATTCCAGGGAATTTCTTGCTGCGTTGCCGGTGGAAAGCATCGAGCCACCCGCGGATCTTCTGGATATTCTGCGCCGCTGGGGCATCCGCACGGTGGGCGAATTCGTGGCGCTCCAAAAAGATAAACTGGTCGAGCGCATGGGGGCCGACGCCATTGAATTATTTGATCGGGCCACGGCCCACACCTTTCGCCCACTGGTCCTGGTGCGGCCCAGGGAAATCTTTGAAGAATCCGTCGAGTTCGAACACGAAATCGAGACTCTCCAGCCTTTGCTCTTTATTTTGCGACGCTTTATCGAGCAACTCGCGCGACGCCTCGAACTTTTTTATTTCGTCGCCAGTGAAATTCAGCTTCGCCTCATTCTCAATTCCGGCGAGCAACTCGAACACCACTTTCGCGTCCCGTCGCCCACGCGAAACATCGAAACCTTGTTTCGCATGCTGCAAACGCATCTCGAAACGATCCAGACGGATTCGCCGATCGTGGCTTTGCATCTCTCCGCCAAACCCGGCCGGTCCAGCCATTTTCAATTTGGCCTGTTTGAAACGGCGTTGCGTGATCCAAATCATTTTTACGAAACCCTCGCGCAGTTGACTTCAGTCGTCGGACAAAATCGCGTCGGCACGCCGGTGCTGTCAGATACTTTTCGTCCCGACACATTCCAAATGGCCCCGGTCAATTTTGAAACGGACCGAAGCGTTGATTCTGAAAATTCTTCCGCCCCCAGAGCGATGGGTTTGCCTCTGCGTCGATTCCGCCCACCTCTGCCCGCCACGGTCGAATTGCGGGCCAACCAGCCCGCTCTTTTGCGCAGCGAAAAATTTATCGGTCCGATTGCCAAAGCCAACGGACCCTTCCGCCTCTCGGGAAACTGGTGGGAAGAAAAGCAACTTTGGTCGCGGGATGAATGGGATGTTGAAACGTCGGGTGGGGAATTGTATCGGCTCTCGTTGCAAAATGGCCACTGGCTGCTGGAAGGAGCGTATGATTAAACCCCAAATTCCAAGCGCCAACCGCCAGAGAGGTGGGCGCTCCTCCGTTTCTTGGAGGTTGAAGCTTGGAGCCTTTCCTTCATGAGTTACGTCGAACTTCATGCACGGAGCGCGTTCAGTTTTCTGCGGGGGGCGTCCCACGCGGAGCAACTGGCGGAGGTCGCCGCGCAACTGGGCATGCCCGCCATGGCGCTGTGCGACCGCGACGGTTTTTACGGCGCGCCGCGCTTTTTTAAAAAAGCGGGGGAGATGGGATTACGCCCCATCGTGGGCGCGGAATTGACGTTGGAGGATAACTCGGTCCTGCCGGTGCTGGTGGAAAACCAAACGGGCTACCAAAATCTTTGCCGGCTCCTGACGCGCGCTCATTTGCGGTCGGAAAAGGGGAAGAGCAAAATTGGCTGGGACGAATTGCCGGAATTTTCCAGCGGACTCGTGCCGCTCACCGGCGACGAAGAAGGTCCTCTCCGAGCGGCACTCAGTGACCGCGGCGTTGGCTCAAAAACAAATCCACCCGGCGCAGGCGCAGCCCTCTCAATCCTGGAAAGCCTTATCAAAATCTTTGGCCGCAAGAATGTATTCGTTGAAATCCAGCGCCATCACGTGCGGGGCGAGGAACGAATCAACCGCGCGCTCATCCAACTCGCGGAGAAAGCCAAGTTGCCCCTCCTGGCGACGAACGGGGTTCTTTACGCCAACGTGGCGGGTCGCCAGGTGATGGATGTCTTCGCCTGCATTCGGCATCACACCCATCTGGACGCCGCTGGAAAGCTGCTGGCGCAAAACAGCGAGCGCTTTTTGAAAAAGGAAAAGGAGATGCGCGAGCTGTTCCGCGACTTGCCGGAATCAATCGCAAACACTTCGCGACTCGCGGAACGTTTGGAATTCCGTCTCGATAATCTGGGCTACGAATTCCCGCGCTACGCCGTCCCGCCCGTTCACGACGCGAACTCCTTCCTGCGCGAGCGGAGTTTTGCCGGCGCGCGGAAACGTTACCACGGCTCGGTGCCGGAAAAAGTTCGCGGCCAACTGGAGAATGAACTCGACCTGATCCAGAAGCTCGGCGTGGCGGGATATTTTCTCATCGTCTGGGACATCGTTGAATTTTGCGGCGAGCAAAATATTTTGTCGCAAGGCCGCGGCAGCGCGGCGAACAGCTCGGTCTGCTACTGCCTGGGCATCACGAACGTGGACCCGTTGAAATTTCACACCTTGTTCGAGCGCTTTCTCAGCGAGGGGCGGAAAAATTCGTGGCCGGACATCGACATTGATTTGCCCAGCGGCGACCGGCGGGAGCGCATTATCCAGGAGGTTTACAAACGTTACGGCAAACACGGCGCGGCCATGACCGCGAATGTGATTTGCTATCGCGGGCGCAGCGCCTCGCGCGAGATTGGGAAGGCACTGAATATTTCGCCCGACGTGCTCGACCGGTTTTCGAATCTTTTCGCGAACGGAGATTTTCCGCACACGCTCGATTTCGTGAAGCAGATGGAGAAGGCCGGCTTGCCTGCGCAACATCCGCGCGCCCTCGCTTTCGGAAATCTCTACCAGCAAGTCGCCGGGCAATATCTGCCACGTCATCTGGGCCAGCATTCCGGCGGCATGATTATTTGCCAGGACCAACTCAGTTCCATTGTGCCGCTGGAAAATGCTTCGATGCCCGGTCGCGTTGTCGCCCAGTGGGACAAGGATGATTGCGAACAACTGGGCATCATTAAGGTGGATTTCCTGGGCCTGGGTATGATGTCCGTGATTCAGGATTCCATCGAACTAACCCGTCAACGCGGGAATCCAGTTGATCTGGGAAATTTGCCCGAGGACGACCCGAAGACCTTCGAGATGATTCGGGCGGCGGACACGATCGGAGTTTTTCAGATTGAAAGTCGCGCCCAGATGGCGACGTTGCCGCGCATGAAACCAAAATGTTTTTACGATCTGGTCATCGAGGTGGCGATTATCCGGCCCGGCCCAATTCAGGGAAACCTGATGCATCCGTACCTGAGACGTCGCGGAGATGTCGAGCGCGGGGCGGACCCGAACCGGATGCCGTGTTATCACGAACGCTTGCGACCCGTGTTGAATCGCACGCTAGGAATTCCGCTTTTCCAGGAACAAATGCTCGAAATGGCGATGGTGATGACGGATTTCACGGCCTCGGAGGCGGAGGAACTGCGCCGGGCGCTGAGTTTCCATCGCTCGCAGGACAAGATGCACAAGGTGGAAAAAAAGCTTCGCGACGCGCTGCAACAAAAAGGCTACGACCAAAAAGTGGTTGATGAAGTTTCGCAGGCGGTGACATCGTTTGCGCTCTACGGATTTCCAGAATCGCACGCCATCAGCTTCGCGCATCTCGCGTATGCGACGGCTTATTTGAAGGCGCATCGCGCGCCGGAATTCTACGCGAGCCTCCTGAACAATCAGCCGATGGGTTTTTATTCCTCCGCGACCATCGTGAAAGATGGCAAGCGGCACGGCTTAAAGTTCCGCCCGGTCTGCGCCGGGAAGTCGGATTGGCTTTGCACGATCGAAAACGATGATTCCATTCGCCTCGGATTCTGTGTGGTCCAAGGACTGCGCCAGGATCACGCGAATAAAATGCTGGAAGAGAGGGCGAAACAAAACTTTGCTTCCATTCTGGATTTCAAAGTGCGAGCACGCTTGAACAAGGAGGAATTGCGGACGCTGGCAGAAATCGGTGCCTTTAACATTTTGGCCAAGCATCGTCGCGACGCGCTATGGGAAGTGGAAAAGGAAATACCAGAGGATGATTTGTTTTCATGGCGTGGCGAGGACAAGCCGCCCATGGACCAGGAAAATTCCCCTCTCCTTCCGATGAATCCGGCCGAGCGTGTGCATGCCGACTACAGGGGCACGGGTCTCACCACCGGACAGCATCCCATGGCGTTGCTCCGGGAAAAATTGAAGCCGCTCAATCTCTGGCGGGCCATCGACCTGCCCCGCGCGCGACCGGGCCAAACCATTCGCATCGCCGGCAATGTGATTTGCCGCCAGCGTCCCGGCACCGCCAAAGGTTTTGTCTTCATTTCGCTCGAAGATGAAACGGGCATCAGCAACGCCATCGTTGCGCCAAAGCTCTTTGAGGAACTGCGATTGGTCATCACCCAGGAACCGTATCTGCTCATCGAAGGGCGACTGCAAAATTCCGACAACGTGATCGTGATCCAGGCGCGACGTATCGAGCGCTTGCCGAATGAAATGGTCGCGGGAAGCGACTCTTACGATTTCCATTGAGGGTCAGGAGCGACGGCGGTCGCCGGGAAAAGTTTCCACAGGTGCCACGATTCTTCAGAACCTGGATCGTCACCCCCAGACTTCAGCAGTGCGAAGCTGTTTGAGCAGGAGTTCTTCAAGCGAAGTATCGGACCCGACGCGGAAGAAATTGATTCCCCTCCCCTGGCAGAATTCCCGAAGACGCTGGCAATAATTTTCCACCGTTTGTTGATAATGCTTCAGGCGATATTTACCAAAGGTTACTTCCTGCAATGCGCCCGTTTCCGAATCCACCAAACGCAAATCGCCGAATGTGCCCGGGCTTAATTCATCCGGGGCGAGAATCTGGATGGCATTCACATGAAAACCGCGGCCGATCAGCGCCGTCAGACCGGATTCGTAGCCGGACGGATCCAAAAAGTCGCTCAGCACCACGGCCACACCCGCCTGCCGCGCCTCAATCGCGCCCCGCCGCAAAGCTGCGTTGAAATTGGCCACGCCGCTGGCGCTGAGCCTGGACAGATTTTCAAAGTAAGTAAGCGAAGACTTCCGACCGCGCACCGCCCGCAATGCGCCGCGATGGACGGCATCCGCCGGATTCTCCGGGAACGTAAAAACACTGACGCGATCAAATCCGCAGAGAGCGACGTAGCCCACGGCGGCGGCGACCTGGCGGGCGAAATCAAATTTGCGCGGCGACCCAAACGTCATGGACTCGCTGCAATCGAGAAATATGCGAACCGGTAATTCGCGCTCCTCCTCGTAAAGTTTTAGAAAGAGTTTTTCCAGGCGCCCGTACAGGTTCCAATCGAGATAACGGAAATCGTCGCCCACGGTGTAGTTGCGATAATCCGCGAACTCGACGGATTGCCCGCGTGCCTTGCTGCGGCGTTCGCCCCGCGCGGAACTCTTAGCGCGCCGCGCGGCCAGCAGTTGAAATTGCTCAAGCCGTCGCAACAGTTCGGGCGCCAGGAGCGAATTCATGATTTGGAGATTGGCTGATTCGCGGAAATTACAGAACAAAAATCCGCGGCGAACTAATTTTTAAGTGAAACCGTACCCGTGTCATCGGTCTGGTAGCCCCATTTTTTAATGTACGCTTCACCTTGGAGAAATTGATCCCCCGCTTTCCGGAGTTTGAGTTGGAGGATTTGATCCAATTCCTTTTGAAGTCTGATTGAACCTGCCTGGCCCGCCAGGTTCGTCAGTTGCAAAGGATCGTTTTTATTATCGTAGAAAAGCCACGGCCCATTGAGATCGCGAACATAGGTGAAATCAATTGTGCGGACGCCCCGATATTCCTTCCCGCCCCGTTTGCGGGTCCACTCACCGAAAGGCGCGACGCACTCAATCAACGCGGCGTTGTCCGACGGATTTTTCCGACCGCGCATGTAACCGCTATAGTTGATTCCTTCGACTGTCTTCGGAATTTTCACGTCACAAAGGCCCAGCAGAGTCGGCATGAAATCTTCCGAGTTAAACACGGCCTCCAACTTGCGCCCAGTTCCCCCGAGGCCATTCGGCCAGCGAAAGAGCACCGGGACGCAGATCGATTCGTCCCACGGTTTCTGCTTCTTTGAAAACCCGTGCGACCCAAGCATGTCACCGTGGTCCGCAGTGAAGACGACGATCGTGTTCTTTTCGAGTCCAGTTTCATGCAATGTCTGTAGAAGATCACAAACGCAGTCATCGAGCGCGGTGCATTGCGCATAGTAGCCCGCGAGATTACGCCGTGTTTCAGCGGCCATTTCCTTCGGAACATTTCCACGCAGGGTAAGCGTTTCTGCTTTGTAGATGGCTCGATACTTTTCCGGCGCGGAAAAATATGGATCGTGCGGCGGTCCCCAGGCCAGCATGAAGGCAAATGGTTTCGCCGAATTCGTTCGCCCCCGCAAATAAGCCTGAGCGTCCTCCGTCTGGGCCATCGCATCGTAACCGTTCCATTTCAACTTCTCCGGAGTGTCGGCGAAATAAAATGAGTTGTTATAATCGTGAGTGCATTCAAGGACCTTCCAATAATCGAATCCCTGGCGGCGCTCGCGTGGAATGAAGTTCGAGCGTCCATCGCCGTTCAAGTGCCATTTTCCCACGTAAGCGGTATCGTAACCTGCGGATTTCAAAACTTTTGCCAGGCTGACCGCGTTTGGGTCGAGCGGGACATCGTTCATGAAAACACCGTGCGTGAGCGAACGCTGCCCCGTCATCATCGAGGCACGCGTCGGACAACAAACCGGGTTGCTCGCCACGGCATTTTTAAAATCGACGCTCTGCCCGTGCAACCCGTCGATGTTCGGTGTTTTCACGTCAGGATTTCCGGCGTAACCAAAAGCCTCGGCACGCCATTGTTCCGCGAGGAGAATTAAAATGTTCGGACGCCGTTCCCCGGCAAAGGCAACGGACGCGAACAGGGCGGGCAAAAGGATCAACCCGGCGAAAACTTTTTTCATAGGAATTTTGGGGAAAAGAAAGTCGGGATCATTGGCAGGAAAATTATTTCCCCACGGCGACCGGATCAATTTCCTTCCATGATTTAATACCGATGATCGGGAGCGCGAATGCAAACGCTTTCTCCCACTCAGGCGTGTCCGCGGCGCGAAAGACTTCGTAGATGGGTTTTTTGGTCATCGGATCGCGCCGCCAGAGCCCAAGGTTCAAACCGCCTTCGTGCGGATGATCGACGTGGCGATGCAAAATGAAGGCGTCGATTCCTTTCAGGCGATCCGACTTATAAAAAGCGTAACAGTAGGCTGCGGCCTGCACGAGTTCCCCTTCCGGTGTGCCGTCCGAGTGAAATCCCTGCTCTGACAAAATAATTCGCCGTGGTTTGCCCTCGAAGAGAAACTCGGTTCGTTGCAAATAGCGCGGCAGCATTTCCAGATTTTTGAAGGTGATGCGAGGCGTGTTCTCCAGGGACGTCGCGCTTTGGTCGTTCCAGGTGCGGGGATTAAAAAGATTTTCCGGATAAGGATGAAAAGCCACGTCCCAATCGAAATTTCCTCCGGCCTTGGCCAGGAAATTAAAATGTTCGATGAAGGCACGACCGGCAAAGCCCTGCTTTTCATCACAACCGGCGTAGCGAATGTTCCAGTGATGTTCGAGTGAAAGAAAAACCCGGGCGCTCGAAGAAAACTTCCGAACTGCGGTCTGGCAAAGACGAACCGTCCGAAGATAGTCGGCGGCAAATTGCTCCATCGTAACCCGCCCCATGTTCGCCCAGTACCAATGGGAGTTCACCTCGTTGCCGACGATGTAGTTCACGACCCGTCCGTGTGGATAACCGGTTTTGGAATAGCGCGCGGTAAGAAATTCCATCCCCGCTTTGAAATAGGCAATGCCATCGGAGGTCGAGGTGTTGAAGGCGCTCAAATGATTCGGACACGCCCGGTCGTAATTGGGATGCAGCAGAATCTTATTCAGATTGATGTCCGCGCCCTCGTAGTTGAGCAGGATCAAACTGACCGCCGCGCCCGCGTCGGAGAGCGCCTTGATCTGGCGATCAATGCCCTCGATGTAGCTGCGGTGAAAATAAAATGTGACTCCATCCATCTCCCAGAAAAGGTGATTGGACGATTTATCCAAAGCCACCATTTGGCCGAGGTTGAAATTAATCGCGGCGTGTTTTACGCCCAGCGCGATGGCGTCGTCCACCTTTTGCACCTGCAAACCCTTTTTACTTTTCAATTGCGGGTACGAATCGCGATTCTCGGAAATATCTTTGAAGCCCGCAACAAAGCGAATCGAGCCGCTCGGCATTTTGTTTTCCACGCCGACGAAACCGGAATAAATCCGGTCGCGCGCCCCATCGAAACGCGGCACCGCGATTGTTGAGTTTCCCTTCTTGACCACCGCAATCAACGCGGGCGAATTCGTCGCAGCCAGCAAAGTTTGGTTTGGCGCCAGTTCAACGATGCTCAGGCCCGGACCGTTGTTTTCCACCGAAAACCTAATCTCCGATGTCGTCGCGTCCACCTTTGTGATCGGCGCAGCCTCCACTCCTGAGACGAGAAAAACGGAACAACACCAAAGTAAAAAGAAGTGAAGGAAACGGTTTGAGCGCATCGAGAATTGGAATGACAATGAAGAAAAGCTTTTCCGCGAGCCGTTAGACTTTTGCCAACTGAGAATCCCTTGGCACGTCTTTCAGAATCTGTTGGATGATGAGGTCGGTCGTTACGCCTTCCGCTTCGGCTTCAAAATTTAAAATCAATCGGTGACGCAACGCCGCGGCGGCGACCGCCTGGATGTCATCAAAGCTGACGTTGAAACGCCCATGCGTGAGCGCGCGAACTTTCGCGCCGAGGATAAGCGTCTGGCCGCCGCGCGGACTGCTGCCGAAGCGGAGATATTGGTTGCTGATGGGCGCGGCAGTATCGCTTTTCGGGTGCGTGGCGAGGACGAGGCGAACGGCGTAGTCTTTCACGTGCGAGGCGACTGGCACCTGGCGGACGAGCGCCTGCAACTCCAGAATCTGTTCCTTCGTCAGCACACGATTGACCTGCGGCTTCGCGTTTTCCGTTGTGCGCGTGAGAACTTCGGTCAGCTCCGCCGCGTTGGGATAGCCGACAATGAGCTTGAAGAAAAAACGATCCAGTTGGGCTTCTGGCAGTGGATAAGTCCCTTCCTGGTCAATCGGATTCTGGGTCGCGAGAACAAAGAATGGTTCGCCAAGTTTCCGAATTTCTCCGCCCGCCGTAACACTTTTTTCCTGCATCGCCTCAAGCATGGCCGATTGCGTTTTCGGCGTGGCGCGATTGATTTCATCGGCCAGGAGCAGGTGCGCGAAAATGGGTCCGCGCTGAAATTGAAACTCGCGGCGTCCACCGGGCGTCTCCATCACAATGTTCGTGCCGAGAATGTCCGCGGGCATGAGGTCAGGCGTGAACTGGATGCGATTAAAACTCATGTCCAGCACCTCGCTGAGCGTGCGGACCAGCAAGGTTTTTCCGAGGCCGGGAACACCTTCGAGCAGGACGTGCCCGCCGCCGAAGATTGCAATCAAAGTTCCCTCGACAATCGCATCGTGGCCGACGATGACTTTGCCGATCTCGGCGCGGAGAGCTTCGTAGTCTTTGCGGAAGGATTGAATGCTTTCTTCGGTATTCATGATGTTGGCCGATCGTTTTAGAAACGCGCGTTACCAGCTCAGCGTGCGCGCACTCAGGTTCGCGGCCACAATAAGGAATCAAGTTTGAAAAACCAGCCCCAATCCGCTTCACTCCGGCCATGCGCTGTGCTCGTTACCTGGTCCTGTTGTTTCTTGGTCTAGAATTCCTGGTGCACGCCGACGACTGGCCCCAGTTGCTCGGCCCAAATCGAAATGGAATTTCCGCAGAGTCCGGCCTGCTCGATAAATTTCCCGCGGACGGCCCGCCGCTGGTCTGGGAGAAAAAAATTGGCACCGGCTATAGCGCTCCCTCCGTGCGCGATGGAAAACTGGTCTTGTTTCATCGTCAGGCCAACGAGGAAATTGTGGAAGCGTTCGAAGCGGTCACCGGAAAACCGCTCTGGCGTTTAGCGTATCCCAGCCGCTTTCAGGATCCTTACGGCTACAACAATGGCCCGCGCTGCACTCCGCTCCTCTCCGGGAATTTTTGTTACACCTTTGGCGCGGCAGGAATGTTGACTTGCCTGAGCTTGAACGACGGAAAACTCGTCTGGCAACGAGACACCGCAAAGGAATGGGAGATTCCCGAAGCCTTTTTCGGCGTCGGTAGCACTCCCGTGTTGGAAGGCGACGTGTTGATCGTGATGGTGGGAGGTCAGCCAAACTCCGGTGTCATCGGACTGGATGCAAAGACCGGCAAAACCATTTGGGAAAGTGTGGGCGAAAAAAACTGGACCGGCATCCCAATGACCGGTTGGCCGGGCGATCGAAAAGTTGAATGGCGTCGCTACGAGAAACAAGCCAGCTACGCTTCCCCTGTTCTTGCCACCGTCAATGGTAAGCGCATGGCATTCTGTTTGATGCGGCAAGGGTTGGTGTCGCTCGATCCAAAAACCGGTGCGGTTCACGACAGCTTTTGGTTTCGCGCCCGGGTCGATGACTCGGTGAACGCCGCCAATCCTGTGGTGTTGAGCAACGCTGTTTTCATTTCGGCCGCCTATTACAAAAGCGGATCCGTCTTGCTCAAGGTGAAACCCGAGAATCAAAAGTTTGAAGAAATCTGGCGGAGCCTCGCGTTGGAAATTCATTTCACCACGCCGATTCTCCAGGATGGATTTCTCTATTCGTTCAGCGGACGCAACGAGCCGGACGCGCGCTTTCGCTGCGTGAATTTCCAAACAGGCCAGGTAAAATGGGATCGGGACGAGCATTGGCAACCGCACAGCACGCCCCAGCCGGCGGTTTACGGGCGCGGCTCTTGCATTCTCGCTGATGGAAAATTAATTGCGCTGGGCGAAGGTGGGTTGCTCGGCATTTTCCGTCTGAACTCGCAAAAAGACGAAGAGATCGCGCGATGGCAGGTTCCGCAGTTGCATCACCCCACTTGGGCTGCTCCAGTTTTGGCGAACAAAAAACTTTACCTGCGCAGCGAAGACCGCTTGGTCTGTTTCGAGTTCAGCAAATAGTTAATTTCCGCTTGAGGGAGGACGCGTCGCTCCGTTTTTACCCGCAGCTAATTTTAATAATATGGGTATGAGTCAAGTTTGCCCGCTCCGTTCCTCGTTGTGAGATCTACAATTTTCTGACCCGATAGAAACGCGCGGTCTGAGTATCCGGCGGAGTCGGATCCGTGAAGGTTGTGACATTTGCGGTTGCCGTCGTAACCGATATCACCGTCCAAGTCACCAGATCCGTTGAAAAAGAGAACTCATATTGCGCCCCGATGATCGTACTCGCCGTGACACGGAAGCCAGCGGCGGTGACCGTCGGACCGGTTAAAATAATGGGCGGCGACGCTGCTGCCCCCTCGGTCACGAGTACTGTGTAAGTAATCGCGTTGGTGGGGAAGAACCCATAGACACCCAAATAATAACGGCCGGGGGTTGGCGTCGCGACGGTGATCACCTCTTCGTTTGTTCCACTGAAGTTGCTGTTGTAATCGAAAACCGTTTGCGAGGGCAATTGTCCTCGCCGCACCACCAGATCCGCGTCCGCGCTCAAATTGTAGAGTCGAAATTCGATGGCAGAAACGCTGTTCGACAAATCATATTGGTAATACTGGATGCTGCTGCTCAGGGGAAGATTCGTGGAAAGGGACACTGCATTGGTCAGCGGAGTGACCGATACAAGATTGTTCGTATCGTCGAAAGTGACGTTCAATGTGAAAAAATTGGTCTGCGCCGCGCTCAAATTTTGCACGCCGAGATAATACCTTTCTCCGGGCCGCAAAATGGGAAAGCTCCCAGTCGTCAAAATATTGGTGCCATTCATTGTTCCGAAAAGCAGGGTCACGTCTCCGGAGGCGGAATCGCCTACTGGCAATTGGGTCTGGTTAAATAGAAGGTTCAACGGACCGCCGCCGCTCACCAAAATATTCGTGGCGCGGGTGGCGAAGAGCGGGACATCAATGATGAAATATTTGATTTCACTCCCCGCGACTGTGTTCGTGACAGAAACATTATTTGAAAGGACAGTTGCAACCGCGTTGGTCGATGCAAACGTGAGGTGCAATTTCCAACTGACGAGTTGCCCCAACGGAGCGCCAGCGCGGTTGTCCCAGATTTCCAACTGCCAATCACCGCGCGCGTTTTTGCCGATGAGCGTCTTGAGCGATTCCTCCGGCAGGAAATAATTTGGATCGCCGCCCTTGGTCAGGCTGAAAGAGTCAAACAACATTCCTGCCTCCAATCCCACAATGTCCAGCGACGTTCCGCTCGCCGCTGCCGCGAATGAGGTCGAGTGCAGATTCCAACTCGGACTTCCAATAAAATTGTTCGTGAATACTCCTTCCAAACCGATTTGGGCGGATGCGGGAATCGCGGGAAGATCCCGGCGATAGGCAAATTCCAAATTATAAAAATCTCCCTCCGTGGTCGGGAGCGTGCGCCTGATTCCGCCGGTTCCCAACGACAGAAAATTTGTTCCCGAATGAGCCCGCGTGGCATCGGCGATGACATCCACAGAGTTGGTTGTGATCGTCCAGCCATCCACGCTGCCGGAATAATTGCCCGGCGCGACGGTTTCAAATCCACTGGTGAAAAATGTGGTGACATTGGAGCCCGGTAAATTTGTCGCAAAGGGCGGCAGCGCGAACTTGATGGGAACCAGTGCGAGATTCGTATTTTCAGAAAAGGTTGCGTAAACAATGTCGCCGCTTAACACCTGCGCTGAGTAGGTCCACATGGTTACGCCTGCCGGGTTCCCTCCTTCATTCATGACGATGACCACATTGGTATCAATGCCAGGGCCGAAGGGGACGGTGAACCGGCCCGCTCCGGTGACAGAACCGGAATCAAAGATGCGCAGCCCATCGTAATAAACCCGCAACGAATCTGGCACGGTGAAAAAGTCGTAATCGATATTCACAATCCCCGAGTTCAAAGAGGTCATAATGACATTCGTATTCGCATTGGCGTCCCCCGAACTCGCGGGCGGAGACACGTTGGTCGTCAGCGCACTAATGCCGTAACCGTTGGTGGCAAGCCCACCGCGATTCTCGGCCAGCAGAATTCGCGAGCCATCCGGGCTGATCAGATGCAACACCAGATCCGAAACGCGCGGATGATCGATGCGCACGGAAACTTCCGTGGACACCACGCGCCCGGCTCGATCCACATGAATAATAGAATTGGTAACCGCATCATCCAGCAACGCGATTGGCCCCTGTGGGAGGAAGGTCTGTAACGACCTCGCCGTTAAATTGATTTCAAACTGCACAAAGCCGCTGATCGTCACCGGCGCGGCCGTGTCGTTAAAAAGGCGCAGCGAATA
>JBDSIW010000472.1:0-7253 GCA_039917795.1 Verrucomicrobiota bacterium
ACGGAGGGAGGGCGTAGCCCGACCGGAGTTGCAAACCATCGATGCGGCGTCCGCCAAATTCCTCGGGCGTTTTGTAGCCCAACGAACTGTGCGGTCGCTCCACGTTATACTCCACTCGCCACTGCTCTATGACCACCCGCGCCTCCATCAGGCTGCCAAAAATTTCCCGATTCAAACATTCGTCCCGCAACTTGTCATGGAAGCTCTCAATGTAGGCGTTCTCCCACGGCGAACCCGGCGTGATATAAATCGTCTTCACGTTCCTCTCTCTCAACCAATCCTGGATCGCATAGGCGATAAACTCCGGCCCGTTGTCACTGCGTAAATGCGTCGGCACTCCGTAACGTTCCATCGCCGTTTCCACCACCGTGATCACATCCACCGCTCGAATGCTCCACGCCGCGTGCATCGCCAGACTTTCCCGCGTGTGCTCGTCGATCAAGGTCAGCACGCGAAAGCGCGTCCCGTTCTCCGTCTGGTCCTCCACAAAGTCCCAACTCCAAACATGATTGGCCCGCATCGCCCGTTGCCGTTCCGCGGTCGAAAGTCCCAGCCGCCGCATCCTTCGTTGCTTTTTACTCACTTGTAATCCTTCCTTTCTCCGCACCCGCTGCACCCGCTTGCCGTTGATCTGATGTCCGTCCCGACGCAGCAGCGCCGTCACCCGCCGATACCCGTATCGCGGATGTGCCTCGCTCAAGCTCACGATCTCCTTTTGCCAGGTTCGACTCTCTGCGCTCATCGTGCGGTTGTGATAATAACTGGATCTCGCCAGTCCCATTGCCCGACAGGCTTGCGCCGTCGTACCCATCCCTGTTTCGATCACCTGTTGGACCGCCCGCCGTTGCTGCGACGGGCCTACCACTTTTTTGAGTTCACCTCCTTCAAGATTTGGATCTGCACCGCATAGTCGGCAATCAACCGTTTCAAACGCGAGTTCTCCTCCTCCAACGCCCGCAACCGCCGCGCTTCGTTGACATCCATCCCGCCATACTTGCGCTTCCATGTGTAATACGTCGCCGCACTCAAGTTGTGCTGCGCGCAAACCGTTTTGACAGCGGTGCCGCTGTCCGCCTCCCGCAATATCCCGATAATCTGCTCCTCACTGAATCGACTTTTTTTCATAGTTCTGCCGCCTTTCTTGCCAGCAAAACTCCAGCTTTGTCGCCTCCAGCTTTCGGGAGTCAGGGCACTTTTAAAGAGGTCCAGATTGCCCCACAACCATTATTGATTACATCCGCTCCTGCCGGCTTTACCCAAAGCCGTTTAAGTCTACTTCCTCGGCTGACAAAGAAAGTCCCCGCGTTGCCTTGGCAATCCGATTGGTGTCAGTGAGGCGTGCGTGCGTCAATCGTTATGCCCAAAACATCCTGCAAATGCTCTCCGAGAAAATGAAATCCAAAATTAAACCTCGAAATCCGATTTCCAAAGAACTAGAAAGTCATTCGCGGATTTTGACGCCAGCCAGTTTTTCTAAAACACATAATTTTTCAATGGGCGACCCAAGCGGCGACTCGTGGATTCTTTTCCGGTTTGGCGCGCTGTTTCTTGCGCATTCGTCAATCTACAGTAACATGGGATCTATAACCGCTTAAAACTTTCGAGCTGACTCCTATATGCGCCTTTCCACGATCCCTATCCTGCTTCTTTTCTCGATTGCCATGGCAGAGGCAAGGGCAATGCCCGAGATCGAAGCATTATTGCAGTTCGTTAAAGAATTGGACGGCACGACGTTTGTTCGCAATGGCGACGAGCACACCGCCAAAGAAGCCGAAAGCCATCTTCGAATAAAATGGAGCCACCAGAAATCCAAAATCGCCACGGTCGAGGATTTCGTTCGGTTGTGCGCAACGAAGTCTTCGATCTCTGGAAAAGCCTACCTCATCCGCTTTAAAGACGGGAGCGAAGAAGAGGCGGCTAAAGTTTTATTGAAACAGCTGCGAATGATTCGTTTAGCGCCTGCGAAAGACCAATAGACCCGGAATTCCGACGCGTCCAAAAGTTTTACCCGTTCTCCAAAAGATGCGTCGGGAAGGAATGCCGCAAGGGCGTGGAGAGTTTTTTGACCAGTTTATTCACCTCCTCGATCGTCCCGCCGAGAACGCTGTAATCACGTTCTCCGGCGCGATGGCCACGGCAATCGTTTCTTAGTGGACGTCCAAACCGATATAATGCAAAGTTTTTTCATGAGTGTTTGCTTCCTTTCATGGTTAATGAATCTGGCGGCGAACGGCTCTCATTCTGCGGATAGATCGGCACTCGCCCATAACCCGCGTTCAGAAATCAAACACCTTCTTGATCTTTTTGTTAAGCTATAGGTTCCAGGAGTTTTCTCGCGTCTCCTGTGAACGAAAACAAAGAAACCCTCGAATCGAAGGCGAACAGGGAATCGTCCGAGGCGGGAGTCGAGTGCGCTTGTGCCTGAGATGAACCCATTACCCGCCACCCATTGCGCCATCCGGCAAGCGAGCGCAAAAGGCGATGTCGCGGCTTTTCCATTTCGGATGACGTTGGCTTGGATCGCGATATGCGTGTGCCTTGTGGTTGGTGGCACCGTTTCATCACATGGAGGCGAAAACACTAATTTGGAAGCGGACGCCCTGAAGGCGGGAGTGTTCAATGTTCTTAATTACGGGGCCGTAGGCGATGACAAGACGGACAACACGGAAGCATTTTCAGCATGCCTAAAGACGGTAATCGAGACCGGAGGCGGTCGGATGGTCCTGCCGAATGGCGTTTATCGCGGCAGAATAATGATTCCCGCGGTTTCAAAATCCATGCGAAGTTGGATCACCGTGGAAATAGTGGGCGAAAGAGAACCGACACCCGTTTTCGGGACAATCGGATCGTTCCCATTGCTGAATAAAGGCACGATAATCAAGAGCTTGTCCAAAAAAGGTGCTGCGGTCATCTCCGCCAGTAGTTCGCTCCAGTCGCTCTACGGGGGATTCTCTGCGGTAAATGTGGTCATCAAGAATCTGGATGTCAGAACCTATGACGATCCGGGCATCGGGGGCATTGACCTGCGCTACGCCATGCAATGCAAGTTAGAGAATGTGTTTGTCAACACAGGCGTATACAATGTTCAGGCCTCCAAACCCACCCATGGCACCGCAGGAGTCGTCACCCCGGCCATCAATAACGCGGCCGTGACCATACTGCGGAATGTGGTTGTGACCGGATATCACACCGGTATTGTTGTTAATGAGCATACCGATGGGGACAACATCGTGGTGGCGAGCAACATCAACGGCCTGGACTTCGTCCAAGCCCATCATGCGTCCCGCTTCGCTCGGTTGGGTGCCTACCGCAACGCGAATATGGTCACCGTGACCGGCAGACACGGGTTCTCGATTGAGCAACTGAACATTGAGAAGGTGGGCCCTGGGCAGACAGATGCCAACAACAACTGGCAGGCGACCGTAAGTGACATCAAGGACCCCAATAATCTCGGTTTCGGCGACATCACCTATTGGGTAGTCGTGGGGAATGTGGGCGCGAGAGACGACTTCACCCGCAACGGCGGCGCATCGATCCAAGCCCGCCGAATTGGCTCCCGTCCGGCGGAAAGCAAGTGAGCGCAATCCCCTCAAAGCATCGATGGCGAACATTAGGAAAATCCATAGATGAAGCTTCTCTACATTGCCGCGCAGGACGATTTTTTCCCCACAAAGGACACCGATTTCGCGTTTTGATAATCAGTGCTTGATCGTCTGATCGGCAAAAGATGGATTTTTCGCCCAGCTCCCGCGCAAGAAATTTCTGACACAATCTCAAAGTTTCCCCGGCGGGTTTTTTCGGGAAAGCGACCTCGTACCGCTGATGCTCGTTGCATTCTTCGGTGCCGTCCGCGTTTTTACAATGGCCGGTGAGCAGGAAGAAGTGCAGGAATTCGCTTTGTTTCCGGATCTCACCGCCTTGCTCCGCCATCGAAAACCCGTTTGACAACCCCTGCCATCCGACTAACAAGCCAACTCAGTATGAATTTAGCTGCGGACCAATTCTCCCTTAACCGCGCAGCGCTGAGTACGGGCGGGGGCACAAAAAGCAAGTTCTTATCAGTTGAAATGAGTCACCGGCCACGGAAAAAAAGAAAAAGGCCAATTTTTGAGAATGGAAAGACTGGCTGATGGAATCTTTTTTGTTACTTAACCGCCCTCGCTAAAGGGTGACTCCTCTACGGAGTTCCGCTTACTTGTATCACGCGGTAAAAGCGATGGGGTTCTCCGGCAGATGGAATCTGTCGAAATTCGAACAGATTGTTGGCTCCCTGGAGCTCGGAAATCCGCGTCCAAGTGCTTAGGTCGGTTGAAGTATCAAACTGGTAGGTCGCTCCCGCGAGGGTGAACACGGGATATACGAATCCCGATTGCGAGGTAAACCACGGTGATAAAGCCTGGATGGGATCAATGGTGGTTCTGAGCTGGCCGACGGATGTTGCCGTGAGAATCAATTTGCCAGCACTTACCTGGTAAGAGAGTTGGAAGCCTGGCTTGAGTCCGAGGACCACGATGTTGAGATTATTCACACTTAAATTTCCGGTTGCTTCCACGACGGGGAAGGTTTCGCTCGCCGAGGGAGCATAGCCAGAAAAAATCAGGAGCAAGGTGCCGCCCAGGTTAACATTGCCGTTGACTATTAAGAGATCCTGGTTTTCCGGATTCGGCCCTGCCACTTCCATCGCCAATATGCCTTGGGATCCTTGTGAATAGTCTTTCCCGATGGTCAGCGTCCCGGGGCTGTTGCCCGGTGCGACGATGCCGCCGGGTGCGACCGTCACCGTACCCGCAATCGTGCCCGTGCCCTTCAGCGTCGCGCCGGCATTGACCTGCACGCCGCCCGCGAGTGAACCGTTCACCGCGAGCGTGCCGGCGTTGATCGTGGTCAGACCGGTGTAGGTGTTCACGCCCGCAAGCGTGAGCGCGCCGATGCCGGTTTTCGTGAGCCTGCCGCCGATGCCGGGGGTATACCCCTGGCCTTGGGTGATCGGACCGAGGAAAATGGTGCTGGTGTTCGCACTGCCGACCGTGAGAAGCGCGGCGCCCAGGTTGATTCTGCCCGCTCCTTCGATTGAACCGATGGCGGTGCCACCATAAATTCCGTTGCCGCTGCAATCAAACCAGCCGCCGGTTTCGGCGATGACGCGGCATAGGTCGCCTTGCGCGCCTCCGCGGAATGAGATGGTCCCAGCCGTGTTGATGTCGGCATTCGTTTCGCCGCTGGCGATGAGGGTGGCGTTGCCAGCGTGCGAACGCGTTTCGAAGATGACTTGGCCGCCGGTGATGCCACCGTTTTTTGCGCCGGAGACGGAGATCGTCGCGTTGCCTGCTGTCGAATCGGGGTTGAAGAAGGCAAAAGCGCTGCCTTGCTTCGAGATCATTTCCCCTCCCACGACCGAGATTTGGGAGCTGCCCGCCGTGCCACTGAAAAATGCCCCCTGGGCCTGTCCGCTGGAGACGGACGTGCCAACGGCATTGGCGCCGATCGTGATCGTCGCATTCGCCGCAGTGGAGTTTGCTTGAAACGCGACCAGACCGCCGGCGCCGATTTGCAGGATACTGTTTCCGGCCGTCGAACTCCCCCTGAAGTCAATCCGGTTGTTGGGCTGGTTCGGCGTGAGCATGATTGTCGCGTGATCCGCGCTCGATTGATTGTTGAATGTGACGTGGCCGCCGTAGGTGCCCGTGGACGAGAAGTGCCCGGTGCCGGCCGTCGAATTGTCGTTGAAGGAAAATTCCCCGCCGGCTGTGAGCGTGCTGCTTGTGGTGTCGTTCACGAAGACGCCGTCGCCAGCCGTGGATTGGTTATAGAACTCAACGGCGCCTCCATCGCTGGCTCCGGCCAGGTTGGTGAACGTGCCTGTGCCCGCAGTCGACGTGTCGAAAAACTGGGTGACGCCTCGTGCCACCTGGTAGCCAACGCCCTCGTTGAAGAAGGTGCCACTGGCGGCGCTGGAGCTGCCAAGAAATCGCGTCGCGCCCGCAGCAGCGTAGCGGCCTTGCGCACTTTGGTACAAAGTGGCTCCTTTGTTCGTGAAGGTGCCGTGGCCTGCGTTGGACGACAGGTAGAAGATGGTCTCGCCACCGCTGAAATCCGAGGAGAGGCCCGAGCCGTCGTTGATGAACGTGGCGAAACCTGCGGTTGCCGTGTCGGTAAACTGCGTGACGCCGCCGCGGCCCAGATCGGTTGCTGCGGCCTTGTTGTTGAACACGCCGTGATCGCCAGAGGCGTTGTTGAAGAAGCCTGCCGATCCCCCCGTGCCGCCACGGAAGCCCTCCCCGTTGTTGGTGAATCGGGCCGTGCCCGCGAGTGAAGTATCGTAGAAATTGGCCGCCCCGCCGAAGCCATCAATGGGATTGGGCGTGAGCTCGTCAAAGTTCGGCCCGAGCACACCAGAACCACTGGTGATCGTAGCCGCCGCAGCCGTCGTCTGGTCGCGAAACTCGAGCACCCCACCGCTGCCACCGTTGCCGGGGCCGCCGCCGATGGTTATTGTTGAGGTGGCCGCTGTCGCGGAATTGAGGAGCTGGATTTTTCCACCGGCCGTGCGCGCGAGCGTCGATGTCACACCGGGCGACCCGTGCTGAACTTCCGTGGTGCCGCCGCTGATTTCGTAGCCGTTAGTGCCGAGCGATCCGGTACCGCTGAACGTCTCGGTTCGCCCCGGTCCGATCCAGTGCGAGGGGAGCGGGACCGAAATCTGGGCAAACCACGTGCCCCAGTTGTTCGCTGCGCTGCTGCGCGCATATTCGTGGGTGATCCAGAGACTGCCATCCACGGGATCGGCAGAGACGGCGGCGAAATCACCCCAACGCCAGGGCTTTGATCCGGTGGTAACGCTCGGCCCACCGCTGTTTACGACCACCTGCGGGGAACCGAACGCGCCATCCGCAGCGCCTCGAAAGCAATACATCATCGCCGGATTGGAAGTACTGGAGGAACGCGTATAGACCACGGCCATGTCTCCGGCGTAATTTCCACCGAGAGCCGGTTGGTAGTTCCAATTACCCGCTTCTCCCAGCGGGCCGGATTCGACCTGAACCGGCGATCCTGACGGATATTCATTGGCGTTGAGCCGGTAATAATACACTTGCGACGGACCTGCTGCGGGGCCCGCAGTGATGGCGAACCAGAGATTGCTTCGCATGTAAACCGCCGCTTGGGCGCGAATGTTTAACACGTCCACCACATTGGTCACGCCCGCTTGCGGCGCCTTGTTTGTGGTGCCACCTCCGTTGTCGGGAATGGTGATC
>JBDSIW010000473.1:0-3438 GCA_039917795.1 Verrucomicrobiota bacterium
AGCGCACCACGCCAGCTTGAGCCTGACCCTCAACTGTTTCGGCCATCACTTCGAACAACGAACAGGTTCCATACGACGTATGAAGCATTTTGCCCTTAAACGGCCCCCACTTATCACTGGTCACCCAGACTTGTCCGCCACTGGAATTGTCCACGTTGTTGTTATGCGGAATCCAAAAGAGCGGCTTGTCGAAATCAGTCGGCGCTGGTTCCGTGTGGGAAGTGAAAACATGTCCATAAAAGCCGCCCTGCTTCGTGAGATTGACGCGCGACGCCGGCACCCAGTTTCCTTCATTGTCGCTCGTAGTGATTTCGTCGTGGGGCCCGACACTCAAACCGTTGGGCGCGCGGAGTCCAGTCGCGACGACGTCCATCCGCGATCCATCCTTGGAAACTTTCAACAAGGTTCCTTGGTGTGGCGTGACCGCGAGATTCAGGTCGCCCCCCTTCGTGAAATAGAAATTGCCCTTGGAATCTGTGTCGAGGTTGAGCGCGAATTCGTGATAGCGCGGAGTGATAAAGACATCGTTGTTGAAGTTCTCATAGAAGTCCGCCTCGCCATCGTGATTCAAATCGTGCAGGCGTGTGATCTGGTCGCGGCCGGTGATGTAAACCTCATCGTTCACAATTTTTAATCCAAGCGGTTGGAACAAGCCCGTGGCAAATCGCGTCCAGGCTAAATGGTTCAGCGTGGCATCGATGCCGCTGATGATCCAAACGTCGCCGCTTACGGAACACAGCGCCGTGCGCCCATCGGAAAAGAAGTCAAATCCGCTCGGGCGAATCCAGGATTTCCACGGGTTGGATTCCGGCAAGGTCAGCGTGTCCACTTGGTAGGGTCCATCTTCTTTTCCGAGCGTGCCGCGAGTGGCGAGCGGTTCGCCCCAAAGTTTTGGGCCGCCTTGGCAAAGCGACTTCAGATTTGGAATCCGCGCTTTCGCGCCGACAAGAAATTCGAATCTTTTGAGAACATTAGGCGCGCCGGATGTGATAAACACTTTGAACGAGAATGCCTTTTTTGACTTTGGCAAATTGAGAACGATCTGGCTTTTGTCGCGGATTTCCCAGGTCGTTCCATCGGGCGCGCCAGTGAATCCCGCCGCAAGAAACGTTAGATTGGTCGCCGCCGGTTCGGACTCCAGCATTGCGAGATTTTTTTTAATGCGTGCGATGAAGCCGGGATTTTCGAAGACCAGAAGCGACAATGGCGCGTCAGACGCTTCGATTTGGAATGTGCGGCTGAAGACTTCCATTCCTCGCGCTTCCTCAATCATCGGCAGTTCCAAAACATCACTTTGGCCCACTGTGTAGGAGAGGATTACTTTATCGCCGTGAGTGAAGAGCCCTTTGTAGTGCGCCCAGTTTTTTGGGAGAGAACCGTACGGAATGTCAGCCGGAATCGTCGTGTAGTTTTTCCGCCCGTTATCCTGCCGTCTGGGACGAGGATCCGCGAAACTTCCGGCATTCGCCCAACCGGGAAGATTAGGAGTCCAGAAGACGGGAGTACCGATCGGTTCAGGAATTCCCTCCAGCCCGCCGCGGCCCGAGGGAAGTTTGAGGAAACCTCCAGACCAGCCCATGGTCATGCGCAGAAGTTCGGTATCGAAACACACCGCGTTGGAGGGCCCGAGTTTGATCGAGATGGCTTTGAGCGCGGGAAATTTTCCGCCGAATCCTGAGGTGAAAAACGGCCCGGTATTCATGACATCCCATTTGGTTCCGGAGCTTTCGGCAGCAAAGGAGTTGAGATTAAACAGGCAGGCGCAAATGCTCAGCGCAGAAATGACGATTCGCATGGTGGGAGAGTGAATTACAGATCGCGCCAGAGGGAAGCGAGGCAAAACTCTCCGGACCACGTTTTGACTTGGTCGATTGCGCGCAAGGAATAGAATACTTCTATGAATCACCGTTTTTCCAGAGGCTTTTGGCTGGGTTTTTTAATCTGCGCTGCGTTGTGGACGAGCCAATCGTCCGGAGAAGCGAGGACGAAACACGTTTTGTTTTTCTCAAAATCATCGGGCTACGAGCATGCGGTGATCAAAAAAACTGGGGACGAACCGAGCCATGCAGAAAAAATACTCACGCAAATCGGAGATCGGAATGACATTGAATTCACTTTCACGAAAGACGGTCGGGTTTTTAGTCGGGAAACCATCGCGAAATTTGACGCGTTCTTTTTCTACACGACAGGAGATCTGACGGAGCAGGGCACGGACGGAAATCCACCAATGTCGCCCGCCGGCAAAGCTGCTTTCCTGGAGGCAATTCGGAAAGGGAAGGGTTTTATCGGAACGCACAGCGCGACCGACACTTTTCATTCTCCCGGCAACAAGGAACATGGCGAAGCGCGGTTTCAATTGGATGGAGAAAAGGCTGACCCGTACGTGAAAATGATCGGTGCGGAATTTATCAAGCATGGATCGCAACAATCCTCTCGGATGATTTGCCAGGACGCAAAATTTCCAGGCATGGGCGCGGTCCATTTCGATTTCGGCCCGGTTGAGGAGTGGTATTCCCTGAAAGATTTCGCCCCGAACCTTCATGTCTTGCTGGTTCAGGACACTAGCGGGATGAAGGGCAACATGTATCAGCGCGCGCCGTATCCCGCGACTTGGGCACGAATGCACGGGAAAGGACGGGTTTTTTACACTTCAATGGGACACCGAGAAGATATTTGGACAGATCCGGTATTTCAGACGGTTCTAACGGGTGGAATTAATTGGGCGGTTCGTAACGTTGAGGCCGACGTAAAGCCTAACCTCAATAAAGTCACTCCAAAGGCGAACGAATTGCCGCCTTCGAAGTGAATAATTCAGATCCGCCTCATTGAAAGGCATAATTGGTGCGGCCCGCATCTGTCACGGCCCATTGATTGGCCAAGGGACCGACGGACTTCCAGAGTTTGATAAAGCGAACGCTATTATCTCCGAAACAATAATCGGAACCGACTCCGCCTGAGTGCTCCGCTTGATTCAGTTCTTCGTAATCGTTGCCCTTTCCTTCATCCAAATCCATGAAGTAGTGTTGAGAGGCATTCTTCTTCTCACCAAAAACAATGATTTCGGATGGACGTTTCATCGCGTTTTCAGGCATCGATTTCCCCTCGATTGCGCCCATGGAAAAACTGCTGCCCATGACGTCCTTAAAATAGTCGTTCCAGCCGTTGATGATGTAACTTCGGGAAGCGGCGTCCGCAGGATCGATGCTGTCTGAAACGGTAACGGGAGGGTTCGGTCCATCGCTCGGACAGCGGAGAATTTTCACGTCACGATAGGTTTCGCGCAAACGTCCTGGCCAACGCGCATCGTTCGCCCCGCCGGCAGTGCGCGGACAATAAATATCCTTGTTGTCGCTGGCGTAAATATTCAACGAAAGGCCAAGCTGGCGTAAATTATTGACGCAGGAAATACGGCGGGCGGTCTCTTTGGCACGAGCGAGG
>JBDSIW010000474.1:0-3606 GCA_039917795.1 Verrucomicrobiota bacterium
ATAAAATCCCGGCATCTGCGCAGTTTCGCCGCCGATCAGCGCGCAATTATTTTCCGCGCAACCGGCGACAAATCCCTTGATCACGTCCGTGAAGACGTGCGGCTCGAGTTTCCCCGTTCCGAGGTAATCCAGAAAGAAAAGAGGCTCCGCGCCAAGGACCGCAATATCATTCACGCAATGATTCACCAGGTCGTGGCAGATGGTGTCGTGCAGGTTCATCGCGAAGGCGATTTTCAATTTCGTCCCGACGCCATCGACGCTCGAAACCAGAACGGGCTGCTTGAATTTCTTCGCATCAAGCGCGAACAATCCGCCGAAACCTCCCACTTTTCCCAGGACCTCATGACGGTGCGTCGAGGCCAGTAGCCCGGGGAGCGTGGCCTTGACCTTGTTGCCTAAATCGATGTCCACGCCCGCCGCAGCGTAAGCTTTTTGTTTCATGCATTTGCGGAAAATAAATTCGTAGAAAAGTTTAAACCTTCGACCGGCGCACTGTTGCAAGCCGAGGTGAGCGATTCAATCCTTTAACGATTTGGCGGATCAAAGAAATTATTCGGGCAATGGCTTGCCGCGGGTTTCGGGTGCCAGCCAAATTAAGAACAACCCGAACACGTAAACGAGAGTGATCACCGCCCCCGCCTTGGCGTAGCTTCCGTGGAAGTGGCCCATCAGATTTCCCATTTGCAGCGCGCCCACCGCTGCCAGAACGCGACCGAAATTAAAGGCTAATCCTTGCGCCGTGGCCCGGACGCGGGTGGGAAAAAGTTCGGGCAAATAAAGCGGCAGCCATCCATAAAATGCCGCGGTCGCTCCGCCGACCAGGAAAACCATTCCGAGGAAAAAATTTCCGTAGGTGTTGACCTCACGGAACAGGTAACCGCAGGAAACCAGCGAACCCAGGGAAATGAGAAAATAGGCCGGACGCCGACCGAATCTCCCGCCAATCAGCGCGCCGACCATACATCCGAAAATTGCGCCGAGCGCCGAGGCAATCTGAGTGAAGGCTTTGGCTTTCGGCAGGGTCGGTCCGGCCATTTGGTCGCCCCAGAGCGGGAGCCATTGCACCGAACCCCAGGTTCCAATCAACGCGATCGACGCAAAGACGATGGCGAGCACCGTGGGCTTGAACAACGCGGGTGAAAAAATTTCTCGAAACGGCTTGGCGGATTTTTTTTCCACAGAAGTTTTCCACTTTTCGGATTCAGGAACAAACAAGCGAATGAAAAAAGTGAGCAGCGCGGGTGCAGCGCCGACAAGCATAACCCATCGCCAGGAAGTTGGGGTGATGGGGAAAAGTAAGCCCAGAACCGCGATTAACAGGTAACCGAAATTGGCCGCCGCTCCGATCGTGCCCGCCATGAGGGGACGATTTTTCTCCGGCCAGATTTCCATGACCAGCGCAACGCCGAGCGCCCATTCACCGCCCATTCCCAGAGCGGAAAGGAACCGGAAAAAGCCAAGGTGCCAGGGTTCTTTCGCGAAATAGCACAGCCCGGTAAAAAGCGAATAGCAGAGAATGCTCGCGGACATGGCGCGCACCCGCCCGATTTTGTCGCCCAGCCAGCCAAATAAAATTCCGCCGCACGCCGCGCCCAGAAGGAAAAGAGCAGTGACAATGCCCATCCAGTGCCCGACAAATTTATCGTCCACGATCCCGATGGACCTCTGCATTTCGCTCAGCGCGGGTCGCGCCACCAGTGGGAAGATTCCCATTTCCATGCCGTCGAACATCCAGCCGAGGAACGCCGCGATCAACGCCATCCATTTTCCCTGGGTTCTGCTGGAGTCCCGCTGGGTCGCGGTCGGGAATTGGATTGGCGCAACGGGCATATGGTTTTTCGTTTCGGGAGCTTATCGCACATTTCCATTTCCTGGCGCAACGGATAATCGAACGGGAGTGGATTGCGGAGATTGAAAAGGGGTGGTGCGGGTTAACTCGCGAAGTGCCGGGAACTGGGAGCGAATTGAAACCTCGCTCCATTGACTCGGAAAATGGATTGTGGGAATCTCCGCCCGCCAACATTCTTCAACCAATGGAAATCAGGAAAGCAGTGATCACGGGGGCGGGGAAAAATCAGCGCACGCTGCCGTTGCAAACTCTGGTGGACCGGGATGGTATTCAAAAAACCGCGCTCGCCATCATTATTGAAGAAATTTTGCGCGCCGGCATTGAAGAGATCTGCGTTGTTGTATCTCCTGGCGATCAGGAGGCTTATCGCAACGCTGCAATCAAACACTCCAGCCGGTTGCAATTTGTCGAGCAGAGTTCCCCGCTCGGTTACGGCCACGCCATCCAATGCGCGCGGCACTTCACGTCGAGCGAACCGTTCCTGCTCCTCGTTGGCGACCACCTTTATCTCACCCACCAGGAAAAATCCTGCGCTGCGCAATTGGTCGAAATGGCGAAGGTGGAATCCTGTTCAGTCTCCGCGGTCCAGGCGACGCACGAAAGCAAACTTCCTTATTACGGGACAATTGGCGGACGGCTCGCGCATGGCCGTCAGCGGCTCTATCAAATCGACCAGGTGATTGAAAAGCCCACCCCGACCGAAGCGGAGCAGAAATTGATCGTGCCGGGTTTGCGCGCTGGACATTACCTCTGCTTTTTCGGGATGCACGTCCTCACCGCGAACGTGATGGAGATTTTGTCCGAACTTGTGGCCGAGGCTGGACAAAAAGGCGGCGCGCAACTGACGACCGCTTTGACGCGCATGGCCAAGAAGGAGCCCTACTTCGCGCTGGAATTGCAAGGGCGCCGCTACGACATCGGTGTGAAATATGGTTTGCTCATCGCGCAACTGGCGCTGTCGCTCGACGGAGAAGATCGTGACGAAGTTTTATCGCAACTTGTGGAATTGCTGGCCGTCAAGAAGACCTGATTTCATGGCCGGAAAACTTCTCGAAATCATTACCGCGTCCGATCCCGCGATTCGCAACCAGTCGCTCGACGCCTTTTGCCGGGCGGCATCCACGCAGGATTTACTCTCCGAATGCGCCGCGCTTGAGGATTTCCGCCACACCAGCGAGAATCTTTACGAACGGGTCCGCGCGTTGTTTTTTCTCTACGCCATTCATCGGTTTCATCTCCCGCAAAAAGAAGGGATGAATGCGCACGGGCTGATTTCTTTCAAGGGCTACTCGCATTTGCTCCAGCGCCGGTTCGAGGAGGCGATTGAAATTTTCCTCGGCACCCAGAAATCCGATGGACCAAGCGACGCCACTTCCAGCGCGCTCGCTTCGGTCTATTATCGTCTCGCGATTCAAACTCTCGCCGACCAGGTTCGGCGCAGCGTCCGTTCGGTGCGCGGCAATCAGTGGATGTTTCGCATGGGTCACCCGGCCGACCAACCCTTGCGCATTCGCCCCGAACTTTTGCAGCAAAGTGCCGATGGCAGCTACCCGGTTTTGCGCGAACTGACCCCGGTGCGGATGGATTTAACGCACAGCGCCTGGAGCGATATTTTCTTTTTGGGCATGGACTTCCCCGAGGGCGCCAAGGTGCTGAATATTTCCGTGGACCTCGGCGTGAATGGACGCGACCCCGCCCCGAAACCGCCCGTCGAAGCGTATCTGCGCGTGATTGATGAACCGCTTTTGCGCCTGACC